>JAUVRS010000168.1 GCA_030597505.1 Desulfobacteraceae bacterium | reverse complement strand
TCTTTATAATATTCGTCCTTGGTTGGATCCGGCAGGTCGATCATGTCCAGGTCGGCCTCACTTTTTATCATGCCTTCGCCGAAAAAAGTCCGACCATCTTTACCGACCACCATTTTGGCATAATCCTGGGCCCTGAGAATAAACCCGATGTTGTCGTGACCAAGTTTTTTGGCTACGGCCTTGGCCTGACCCACGGTGTAGGGATTCGATCTGACGCTGCCGCCGGTGCCCGCCTGACCAAACTTTTGGTTGAGCAGCATTTCAGCCATAGCCACATCCACGAACAGCTCGCAATGGGGAACCCGATCGGTCTCCTCTAACTTGAGGGCACCCATGACCCGTTCCCGTGAAGTCATCTCCATAAGACCATATCCTCCTTAAAGTCTTTGCTGTCTTCAATCACACATTGTTAAAGAAGCGGGTTGTTCACATCAAACGATCAATCGACCATCTTTTCTGTTTACCGATCCGCAAAACAAGAACTCTTATGAGCGGATTTGGCCAGGCGCACAAACGATATCAGTTTAAGAACCCGCCATGGTCGCCCGTACCAAATTGGTTGATGATATTTCTTATCACTTTCTGACCATCAGTAAGAGTGATGATCTACCTTTTTCTCCAACGGATTTGCTGTCCTCATAAGAACAAGGTTCACCAGGATCAAAATAAATATGCTAAAACTCAGACCCACAAAAACCCATGGCAAACCAAAGGTCTGGGCAATGAATCCTGAAAAACTGGCGGCCATTGAGCCCAGACCAAATGCGGCGAAAAAGTAGATACCAAAGGCCGTGCCCCGCATCTCCAGTGTCGTATGGCGGGCCAGAAGGCTGTTGGCCATAGGTTGCAGAGAAAAATTAAAGAAAAAGAAACACAGCGCCATGACCAGAAGAAATTCATCCTTTACAAAAGCCATGGAGAGAATAAAAGGAAACGCAAGCCCCCCCATTATCATCATATTTCGCTTTAGGTCAGGCTTGTCGGCCAGAACGCCGCCAGCGTATGGTCCGAAAACTCCTGTAAAAAGAGCTAAGCCGGAAAGCATGCCACCGATAGCAACCGCATCCCAGGAAAAAATCCTGAACGATGTATACTTGGCCAGATAGGTGGGAAGAAAGGTGATGGCTCCGTGAAAAGCAAAGCTTTGAAGCATATTAACCATATAGAGAAGGATCAAGGGCAACGACCAATAAACCCAGAAACTGTGGGGGATACGTCGTACCGGAGGGGATTGGGAAATTTCCGGTGAGCGGTCCGCCTGTTTGTGGCCCTTCTCCACGGACATGTCCACAAAAAGCGCCCATATGGCCAGTGCAATACCGGGGAACATGAAATAAAGATAAGAAAAACGCCATCCCCAGTAAGAACCGATAAGACCGGCAATAAACGGGGCCGTTGCCAGACCAATATTTCCGGCAGATCCATGGATACCGAGGCCCTTGCCGTACTCTTTCACTCTGGCTGTAATCAGTGAATTGGCGAGAGGGTGGTACAAACTGCCCAGTATCCCTAAAAAACCTAACCCGATCGTAAAAAGCACCAAATTGGAAGAAATTGAAACCAGAAAACAGGCCACACTGGATCCCAGAAAACAAATCATATACAGCTTCTTGGGCCCTACCCGATTGTATATCATTCCACTGGGAAGGGCTCCCAGCCCATAGGAAAAACTCATAATGTTGCTGATGACCCCCAGGCTAAGATACCCTATGTCAAAGTCCTTCTTTAGGAGAAGAAGCACTGCCGGAAAAATCAGCAGATATGCATGACTGAGAGCATGGGAACAACCCATGAGGCCAATGATTGTTTTCTCATCGCGAGTCATTCCTTGAATTCCTTTCTGACCACATGGGTTGTTTTTCTTAGGAAAAAACGAATGGGCGAATCACCCAAGACGTGTAATGCCTTAATTTAGGACTTGAGTTTCTCAAAAATTGATTTGTAATAGACAGCAAACTCCTTCTCATATAGGGCCACCTCCCCACCAGACTGCCTGGAGAGCCATACTATTTTGTTCTTGAAAAAGAAACAACTTTAAATTATTCTAATGACTTGCCTGTAACATAACAAAAAGGAGGAATCGATGAAAATTGCGGTAAGCGGCAAAGGTGGCGTTGGGAAAACTACCTTTGCCTCTTTTTTGATAAAGGCCCTTTCAGATAGCGGAAAAAAGGTCTTGGCCATTGATGCCGACCCCGACGCCAATCTGGCACAGGCCCTGGGGGTCAAAAACAGTGACGAAATTGTGCCCATCTCTCAAATGAAGGAATTGATTGAAGAGAGAACCGAGGCCAAAGTCGGAACCATGGGGTCTTTTTTTAAACTGAATCCAACGGTCGACGACCTGCCGGAAAGACTCTCCGTGGAGATTGACGGCATAAAAGTCATGGTTATGGGCGGAGTAAAAAAGGGAGGCGCCGGGTGTATATGCCCCGAAAGCACGCTGCTCAAAAGCCTTGTCAGACACATTGTTCTGGCCCGCAATGAGACGGTTGTGCTGGACATGGAGGCTGGCCTTGAACACCTTGGACGGGGCACGGCCATGGCAGTAGACAGGCTTGTGGTGGTAGTGGAACCGGGCAGAAGAAGCATTGAGACAGCCCACCAAGTCCGTAAACTGGCACGGGATATTGGTGTCAAAAGATTAGACTTTGTGGGGAACAAGATACGTTCTGAAAAGGACAAAAATTTTCTTTTGAAAAAAATGGCTGATTTTAAATTTCTGGGTTTTATCCCTTACCGCCCTGAGATCATCGAAGCGGACCTGGATGGACGTCCACCTTTTGAAAAAGACAAAGAGGGATTAGCCGCTGTAAAAGAAATGTTAAGGGAATTGGAAACCTAAAAGATACCTTACAATAAGGAGTTCACCATATGGGAAAAAGAATACACAATTTTAATGCCGGTCCGGCAGCATTGCCTTTATCGGTACTCGACGAGATCCAGGAAGAGCTTCTGGATTTCAAAGGCTCTGGAATGTCGATTTTGGAAGTGAGTCATCGTTCCAAATGGTTTGATGATGTCATGAATGAAGCAGTTGAAAGAACAAAGAGACTTCTCAATCTCGGAAACGGCTATCGCGTCCTTTTTGTTCAGGGCGGCGCAAGCCTGCAGTTTTGCATGATCCCCATGAACCTCAGCCTTGGCGGGAGACCAGTGGACTACATCAACACGGGGACGTGGTCCACCAAGGCCATCAAAGAGGCCAAAGTACAGGGAAAGGATGTCCGGGAGATCGCCTCTTCAGAAGACAGAAATTTTTCATACATACCCAAGGATTTTCAAGTGGATGGAGACGCCGCCTACCTCCACTTTACATCAAACAACACAATCAAGGGTACCCAGTGGGCCCAATTTCCGGATAGCGGTGATATCCCTCTCATCTGCGACATGTCGTCGGACATCATGAGTCACAGCTTTGACGTCAGCCCCTTCGGCCTGATTTATGCGGGGGCACAAAAAAACATTGGGCCCTCGGGCACGGCCATTGTGATTATTCGGAAGGATATGTTGGAGAGAGTGCCGGAAAATCTCCCGGCCATGTTGAAATATACAACCTTTGCCGAAAAAGACTCCATGTTCAACACACCGGCCTGTTTTGTAATCTACACCATCAGCCTCGTCCTCAAATGGCTTGAGGAAACGGTTGGCGGGCTGGAAACCATGGAGCGGATTAACAGAGAAAAGGGCGCCGTCATCTATGATTTCATTGATCAGTCTGATTTCTATACGGGTACTGCTGACAAGGACAGTCGTTCTTTGATGAACGTCACCTTTCGACTTCCTGATGAAATGCTTGAAAAAAAATTCGTAGAAGAGACCTTAAAGGAGGGGATGGGCGGTCTTAAAGGGCATCGTTCCGTGGGGGGATGCCGGGCTTCCATCTACAATGCCACAAGTATTGACGCTGTAAAAGCCCTGGTTGAATTCATGGGTGAGTTTCAACGAAAGCAGGGGTAATCTTTCAGATTCCAGATTTTGGATTTATGCGTTTGATCTTGATCTGTTTTGTGTTTGTGTTGTTTTTCAATCAACAATCATCAATCGACAATCTTCAATCCCATAGCTCCGGTTTTGCCGGATGGAGGGTAACAGGTTTTGCAAAGAACCAGAATCGCTGAAGTTCTTTCTTCAAAAAAAATCAATGGCAGATTTACGCTCATGGGGTGGGTTCGGACCAGAAGAGACTCTAAGGCAGGGTTTTCTTTTATTGAACTCAATGACGGCTCCTGCGCGGATTCCATACAGCTTATAGCCGATCAAAAGCTGTCAAATTATAAGAATGAAATCCAAAGGTTGACCGCGGGCTGCTCGATCAAGGCCGTCGGAACCTTGGTTGACTCCCCCGGAAAGGGCCAAAAAATGGAGCTTCAGGTGGAAGAAATCGAGGTCCTGGGATGGGCTGATCCCGAGATCTATCCCCTGCAGAAAAAAAGACATTCCTTTGAATTCCTTCGAACCATTGCCCACCTGAGACCCAGAACAAACACTTTTAGTGCGGTGGCAAGGGTGCGAAACGCCATGAGTTATGCCATTCACAGATTTTTTCAGGAGAAGGGATTCTTGTATATCCACACACCGATCATAACAGGGAGCGACTGTGAGGGCGCTGGAGAAATGTTCAAGGTGACGACCCTTGATCTTGACCAGGTGCCCCAATCAGGCGGGCGGGCGGATTTCGGACAGGACTTTTTTGGCACACCAGCCAGCCTGACAGTGAGTGGCCAACTTGAGGCGGAAATCTATGCACTTGCCATGGGGGATGTTTATACCTTTGGTCCCACCTTCAGGGCAGAGGATTCAAACACGTCTCGCCATCTGGCAGAATTCTGGATGGTAGAACCGGAGATGGCCTTTTGTGACCTGGAAGGAAATATGGATCTGGCTACAGACTTTCTGAAATATATTTTTGCCTATGTGTTGGATAACTGCAAAAAGGATATGGAATTTTTTAACCGTTTTATAGACACCTCGGTGATAGAAACCCTTGAGGAACTCGTATCCCGGGAATTTGAATATATAACATATACGGAAGGGATTGATATCCTCTCAAAGGCAAAAGAGGACTTTGAATTCCCTGTATCCTGGGGAACCGACCTCCAGTCTGAACACGAACGGTATCTGTGTGAAAAGGTATTCGGAAAGCCGATCATCCTGATGGATTATCCAAAAGAGATCAAATCCTTTTATATGAAGGTCAATAAGGATGGAAAAACGGTTCGTGCCATGGACGTGCTGGTGCCAAAGATAGGAGAGATTATCGGTGGCAGCCAACGTGAAGATGACTATGACACACTCCTTGATCGGATAAAGGAGGCCGGGCTCAACCCGGATGAATACTGGTGGTACCTGGAACTCAGAAAATTTGGTTCGGTCCCCCATTCCGGTTTTGGTCTCGGGTTTGAGCGTCTCATCCAGTTTGTGACCGGACTTTCAAATATAAGGGACGTCATCCCATTCCCGAGAACCCCCGGAAATGTGAGTTTCTGACATGCCCCCTCCCCTTTTCAGGATTCAGACGGAATTGATCCGTGGACATAATTAAGGGCTTGCAAACCCCAAAGACTTGCAAACAAGATAAGATTATGGAGGATGTTACAGTGAGCTTTAATGCAAATGATTTCAGAGACATCGATCCCGGCGAACGCGTGCTTATGGGTCCGGGTCCCAGCAATGTGCACCCCCGTGTGAGCCAGGCCATGTCAGCGCCATGTATCGGCCATCTTGACCCGAGCTTTTTGTCCATAATGGATGAAACGCAACGTCTGCTCAGATTTCTTTTCCAGACCGAAAACGCGCTGACCATCCCCGTATCAGGAACAGGGAGCGCCGGGATGGAGACCTGTTTTGTAAACATGGTTGAACCGGGAGACGAGGTGGTGGTTTGCGTAAACGGTGTCTTTGGGACCCGCATGTCCGACATCGTGAACCGTCTGGGCGCAAAACTCATTCGGGTTGATGGGGAATGGGGCAGGGCCATTGACCCGGAAGCCGTTCGCAGAGCAGTTGAAGGAAAAAGTCCAAAGCTCCTTGCCGTAGTTCATGCCGAGACTTCCACCGGTGTACGCCAGCCCCTTGAAGACCTCGGCGCGATTGCAAAGGAGGCTGGAGCCCTTTTTCTCGTGGATATGGTTACCTCTCTGGGAGGGATGGAGATGGCAATCGACAAGGCAGGAATCGACCTTGCCTACAGTGGAACACAAAAGTGCATATCCTGCCCGCCAGGTCTTTCCCCCATCTCCTTTAGTGATTCCGCAATGGCGGTCCTCCAAAACCG
>JAUVRS010000034.1 GCA_030597505.1 Desulfobacteraceae bacterium | reverse complement strand
GCCATTTGTGGGGCGGATGGGGCACACCCGAAGAGGGCCATCTCAACGAGCACGGCGTGCCCGCCATGTGCCTCTGGAAGGCCGACGATCCCAACTACCACAGTGACAACGAACACGTGGACAATATTGATTGGAATGCGGTGAAGGCAGTAGCCCAGGTCATCGGGGTGGCTGCCTGGCGTGTGGCCGGGGATACAGACATTATTTTCCCTCGGTGATAAACCGCTTTTATTAACAAGGGACACCGGTTTTGCAACGGGTTTTGTGACGGTTGATGAAGATAAGAGCCCGCAAAAGCTGGGAATTGCATTGGCGATCGGAAAATGGAATTTCTGTCTGAATGAGTGAGGTCTGAAGGCATACCAGGTGGAGTAGGTGGTGATTGTAGGTGTTCCCGCAGAATTGACCGTGGCCGAGCAAAGAGTGGGGGTTACCGCGTCCCGGGTCGGAACGCTGGTGCAAGGGGGCCACAAGGTCCTGATTCAGTCAGGGGCCGGTCTGGGGAGTGGTTTCTCTGATGATGGGTATGTACAGGCGGGCGCTCAAATCAAGAGGATGAATCGGGAGATATGGGGGGGGGCGGAGATGATCGTAAAAGTGAAAGAACCCCTGCCCCAGGAATTTGGCTTGATGCGGGAGGATCAGATTGTATTTACCTATCTGCACCTGGCCGCTGACAGGAATCTTACCGAAAAGCTGATTGAGAAAAAGATCATTGGTATTGCCTACGAAACTATTCAGACAGAGAATGGTTCGTTGCCTCTATTGGCTCCCATGAGTGCTGTGGCCGGGCGGTTGTCTATCCAGGCGGGGGCATATTGCCTCGAGGCAAAAACAGGAGGAATGGGTATTCTCTTGAGCGGTGTTCCAGGGGTCCGTCCGGCAAATGTGGTGATTGTTGGGGCCGGGGTCTCCGGACTCCACGCGTGTTTTAGCGCCGTTGGAAGCGGTGCCAGGGTGAGCATTTTGGACATAAACCAGGAGCGTCTCGACTATATAAATGATGTGATGCGGGGCAGTGTGACCACATTGATATCCAACAAAGGAAACCTTGAGGAAGAGATCTTAAAAGCCGACCTGGTTATCACATCGGTTTTGATTCCCGGGGCACGGGCCCCCAAACTGATCTCACGAGAGCTTATAAAGAAAATGAAACCGGGCTCTGCCATCGTTGACATTTCAATTGATCAGGGCGGGGCATGTGAGACCAGCCGTCCAACCACCCATGACAACCCTACCTATGTTGAGGAGGGAGTCGTTCATTATTGCGTAAACAACATGCCCGGGGCCGTACCCAGGACATCGACCCTTGCCCTGACCAATGCAACGCTGCCATACGCGCTGGAGATCGCCAGTCTGGGCTACAAAAAGGCCATGAAAGAAAATCCGGCGATTGCCCTGGGGATGAATCTGATACGCGGAAACGTCGTCCACAAAGCGGTGGCTGAGTGTATGGAGTTTCAATGCGAACCATTATCCAATTTCTGATTATGGGATGCGTCCGACTGGAAATTTAACAAGAGGCTAAAACCAACAAAAAAAGGAGACATGATATGGCTTGTGGTAAATGTGCAAAGGATATACGTAAAGAAAGTTTTGTTGAGAACATGCGGGAGATCATGAAGCTCCATCCCGAGTATACCTGGGAGGGGGCTTACAATGATGCCATGGTTTTGTGGACGTTACATGATTATTCGGCCTTTACGGCCATGGAAGAAGAGGTGGGGACCGAGAGAGCAGCCCAGCTTTATGCCAGAATGTGGGAAATTCGCTCAAAACTGGAATGGCCGGGTCTGTGTGAGCTTATCGGCAAAAAGCCTGAAGACACGGATTGGACCATTCACGACATTGCCCAAATAATGATCAAGAGTTTTGCCCTGTTTGGCAACCCGATGGAGATCGTGGAAGACACTGAAGACAGGGTTACTTTGCGTTGTTACGATTGCCCATATACGACCCAGGTGATCTGGGACCTGCTCCCCCCTGATGAGGCGGAGAAATACAACCAAAAGATTCAGGTGGACTGTAACTATGCCATCTTTGAGACCTACTTGAAACTGACCGGGCTTTACGATAAATGGGTGTTTAATTTTCCCTCCCAACTCTGTCTTACAAACCAGTACTGCGAGTTCAACTTTGTCAGGAACAAGCTCGACAGGACACCCAAAAAATAATGGATCAAAATAATGGATCAAGGGGGGCGGTTGCCGGGATACGTCAGTTTCTGCGGCCGTCCCTTATCTGAAGTTCAACTCAAGAAAACAAAGGTTTTTACGCAGGTAGATCTCCTCAAATCCCTCTCCAACTGTTCCCCTTGACGTTGTTCTCCAAACAGAAGAAGAGATTACGGGCATGAGAAAATTTAGCTTTTGATTTTTTTCGGTCCATGTTGTAAAAAACCTCTTTGAACCGGCTGGTTGATCCTAAATGAGATTTATCGGATTCTGAGGACTTATCCAAACTGGGTTATCCTCTTTTTTTTAGTCAACCAGGCGCATTAGGAATCGCTTGAGGAGGTTGAGGCCATGCAAAAATTCATGAGAATGAGCCGATTGCCCCCCTATGTCGTTGCCACCGTGAATCAGATCAAAATGGAGGCGAGACGCAGGGGAGAGGATATCATCGATCTTGGTATGGGAAATCCCGATATTCCCACCCCAAAACATATCGTCGATAAACTGATTGAGGCCGCGGAAAAAGGCCACAACCACCGGTATTCCGCTTCCATGGGTATTACCAAGCTGAGACATGCCATTTGCGATTGGTACAAAAGACGGTATAATGTGGACTTGGACCCTGATGAGGAGGCCATAGCCACCATCGGCGCCAAAGAAGGGCTTTCCCATCTGGTGCTGGCCACCATCAGTCCCGGTGATGTCGTGTTTGCCCAAAATCCCACGTACCCCATACACCCCTATTCCGTTATTATTGCCGGCGGAGACCTCAGAAGCATACCCATAAGTCCTGACAGGGATTTTTTTGAAGACCTCCTGACGGCGACCAAACAGACCTGGCCGAGCCCAAAAATGCTGATCATTTCCTACCCCCACAATCCGACAACGGCTGTGGTGGATCTGGAGTTTTTTGAAAAGATAGTGGCCTTTTGCACAGAGCATGATATTGCTGTTATCCACGACTTTGCTTATGCTGATCTCGTGTTTGACGGGTACGAACCACCCAGTTTTCTTCAAGTCCCGGGGGCAAAGGATATCGGTGTTGAATTTTTTAGCCTGTCCAAGAGCTATTCCATGCCCGGATGGCGCGTGGGATTTTGCGTGGGAAACCCGGAACTGGTCGGAGCGCTAAAAAGGATAAAAAGTTATCTCGATTATGGTATGTTTCAGCCCATTCAGATTGCTTCTATCATCGCCTTGAACGGACCCTACGATTGTGTAAGGGAGATAGTAGATATCTATCGGGAGCGACGTGATGTGCTTATCGATGGACTCAATCGGGTCGGCTGGGAGATTGAAAAACCCAAGGGAACGATGTTTGTGTGGGGCAAGATACCCGAGAAGTTTAGCAAGATGGGTTCGGTGGAGTTTTCCAAAATGCTTATAGATAAGGCCAAGGTAGCCGTGGCCCCCGGCATCGGGTTTGGGGAGTATGGGGATGACTATGTCCGTTTTGCCCTTGTGGAAAACCCCCATCGCATCAGACAGGCCATTAGAGGTATCAAACCAATCCTTTAGTAGACCTTTGTTTGTTGGACAAGGCCTTTTGAGAGGGAATTATGTCAAAAGTCAATGTTGGAATCATTGGGTTTGGAACAGTGGGTTCGGGGACGGTTGAGGCGCTGATCGAAAACCGTGAGATCATTTCGAACCGAGCCGGAACTGACGTGATAATCAGAAAAATTGCCGATCTCGATATTAAAACCAAAAGAGAGGTTGTTGTAGCCCGTGAGCTTTTGACAACCAGGGCCATGGATGTAATCGAGGATCCTGAAATCCATATCGTTGTGGAACTCATTGGAGGCGTGAAAGCGGCAAAAGAGTATATCCTGAAAGCAATGGAAGGGGGCAAGCATGTGGTCACCGCCAATAAGGCCCTTTTGGCCGAACAGGGCCAGGAAATATATCAAACAGCCGACCGATACGGGGGAAGCCTCGCATTTGAGGCGAGTGTGGGCGGAGGAATACCGATTATACGGGCCCTGCGGTCCGGTCTTTCTGCCAACCGCATTAAAACTGTCATGGGGATTTTGAATGGCACCTCCAACTACATCCTGACCCGGATGCCCCAGGAAGGCGAGCCTTACAACAAGGTGGTTCAGGATGCAGTAGACCTGGGTCTTGCCGAAGACCCTCCCACCCTGGATGTGGATGGGACCGACGCGGCTCATAAACTGGCCATTCTGATATCCATAGCGTTTGGGAGCCCGGCATCTTTTGAAGAAATTTATAGGGAAGGGATATCTTCTTTGACTCCTGATGACATCCGTTTTGCCCGTGAGCTTGGCTACTGTATTAAACTGTTGGCCATTAGCAGGGTTCGGGATGGTCGACTGGAGGCCCGGGTTCATCCGGCCATGATCCCCCGGGACCATATCCTGGCAAATGTCAATGGCGCATACAATGCAATCTACCTGGATGGCGACCTTGTGGGGCCAAATCTCTATTACGGTCTGGGGGCGGGCAAAAAACCCACGGCAAGTGCTGTGGTTTCGGATATCATAGATCTTGCGAGACATATCCGATCCGAGACAGACGTGATAATGCCCCCGCTCGCTCATTTCAATCCACATGACAAAGGGCTTTTGATACGACCCATGGAGGAGTTGTCCAGCGAATACTATCTTAGGGTCTCGGCCCTTGACAAACCGGGTGTCCTATCAACAATTGCGGGGATTCTGGCCGATCAACAGATCAGCATTTCTTCCGTAATCCAAAAGGAACGGGAAACCGGGGGCCCTGTGCCGGTCGTGATGCTGACACATGAGGCCCTCGAGTGCAACGTTCAAAAGGCTGTGTCACTGATCGATCAATTGGATGTGGTCATGGACAAGACAGTAATGATCCGCGTGGAAAAGCGGTGACAAGATGATGGCAAAGAGTCAAGCCAAGAAAAAATTTGTACTTTTGGTGGGTGACGGCATGGCCGACTACGGGCTGCCGGAACTGGACGGTAAAACACCGCTTGAGGTGGCCAAGACCCCGAACATGGATCGAATCGCCGCCTGCGGGATCGGTCTTGTAAAGACCATCCCGGACGGGATGGGGCCGGGGAGCGATGTGGCAAATCTCTCTCTTCTTGGCTATGATCCCGGTGTCTATCACAACGGGCGCGCCCCCTTTGAAGCGGCCAGCATGGGTGTGCGTCTTGGTCAGGATGAGGTGGCCTTTCGTATGAATCTTGTCAGCCTCGACAGGAGGACGGATGGCGAGATCGTAATGATCAGCCACAGCGCGGGAGACATTTCCACCGAAGAAGCAAAAGAGATTATCGACGGACTTGAAGAGCAATTGTCCCTTCCCGCCATAAGGATCTACCCGGGCGTCGCATACCGGCACCTTCTGGTGTGGGGTAAAGGGCCTCTCAAAATCAAAACCATCCCCCCCCATGACGTGTTGGACCAGGATATGGCGCCCTATCTGAACAATTCCAGGCAGGACCCGGTCACCGGGCTTATTCGTCAGTCATGGCAATATCTCAAAGATCACCCGGTCAATATCGCGAGAAACAAAAAAGGCCAGAATATGGCCAATTCAATCTGGCTGTGGGGTCAGGGAAAGGCCCCGAAACTCCCCCTGTTTGTGGACAATTTCGGGCTTCGGGGGGGGATTATTTCTGCCGTGGATCTGTTGAAGGGTATCGGGGCCTGCGCTGGCATGAAACCCATAGAGGTAGAGGGTGCCACGGGTTACCTTGATACTAATTATCGCGGAAAGGCCAAAGAGGCCTTGAAGTGCCTTAAAAGTCTTGATTTTGTGTTTGTCCACGTGGAAGCCCCTGATGAGGCAAGCCATAACGGAAACATCGAAGAGAAGATCCAGGCCATTGAGGCCTTTGACGAAAAGGTGGTGGGGACCGTATTGAAAGGCATGACCGTTTTTGAAGATTACCGCATAATGATTGCGAGCGATCATCTAACACCCATAAGCATGAGGACCCACGTGAATGATCAGACCCCATTTGCATGGGCGGACAAAAAACAACTCTTAACGGGGACCAAGGGTCCCGGGTTTACAGAACGATTTGCTGCGGAATCCGGTCTCTCCTTTCAAAAAGGACATGACCTGATGCCGGCATTTCTAGACACCCCGTAACCTTTTGACACGGATACGGTTTTTAATCAGTTTACCGAAAAATCAATTAACAGGGAGATGGAAAAATGAAGATCCTTTTTTTTGGACCAAACGGCAGCGGCAAGGGAACTCAAGGTAGGATCGTAAAGGAAAAATTTGGCATTCCCCATATTGAAACGGGGGTCATTTTCAGGGAAAACATTTCGGGGGGAACGGACCTTGGGAAGGAAGCCAAAGGTTACATAGATCGAGGCGAACTGGTCCCTGACAGCATCACAATCCCCATGATTCTGAATCGATTAAAAGAAGATGACTGCAAAAATGGTTGGCTTCTTGACGGTTTCCCCCGCAACCTTACCCAGGCGCAAGAACTTGACAAGGCCCTGGGTCTAGAGGGAATTGACGTGGATGTTATAATTGAGGTCCTTCTGGACCGTCAAATAGCCAAGAATCGCATTATGGGGCGAAGGTTGTGCGTCAATGACAACAACCATCCCAACAATATCTTTATAGATGCAATAAAGCCCGATGGCGAAAGTTGCAGGGTGTGCGGCGGTGAGTTGAAGAGCCGCGCGGATGACCAGGATGAGAAGGCCATTGATCAGCGTCATAAGATTTATTACGACAATGAGTCGGGTACCATGGCAGGGGTCAATTACTACAAGGACCTTTCAAACAGAAAAAACGGCGTTCCCCGAATTATCGATCTGGATGGCAGACCTGGCGTAAAAGAGGTCACGGAAGAACTTTTGTCCAAACTTGGTGTAACTTCTCAATAAGTCTGGGAGAAATAATAGGATTTCTGGAGTGGGGTTCGGGTGTTTCTTCGTTAAAAAGGAAACTTGGTCCAATGGACCAGGTTTCCTTATTTCACCAGGATGTTTTGAAGCACTCTTTTTGTCTCCTGAGCGATTTTCAATTCCTCATTGGTTGGGATTACGAGTACCCTGACGTGACTCTTTGGGGAACTAATTTCTTTGATCCCCTCCCTGACCCCATGGTTCTGTTCCCTATCAAGCTCAATCCCCAGTCCGTTAAGGCCGCTACAGGAGAGTTCGCGGATGTAGGGAGCGTTTTCTCCGATGCCTGCTGTAAAAACCATGACGTCAAGACTCTCCAAGGCCGCAAAATATGCGCCGATATATTTTTTTATCCTGTAACAGTAGACCTCCAGGGCCATCCTGGCACGGTCGTCGCCAGCGTCTTTTTTCTCAAGGACTTCCCGCATATCATTTGTTCCGCAAAGTCCCTTTAGTCCGCTGTCTTTATTTAGAAGACCATCAATATCTTTGAACGACATCCCCAGTTGATCTGACAGAAAAAAAGGAATCGCGGGATCCACATCACCCGAACGGCTTCCCATGACCAATCCCTCAAGGGGGGTCATGCCCATGGTCGTATCCACACATTTCCCCCTTTTTATGGCCGCCATGCTGGCCCCGTTTCCCAGATGGATCGTTATCAAATTCAATTCCGCCAGGGATTGCCCCAGATAATCGGCCGCTCTTTCAGCAACATAGGCGTGGGATGTTCCGTGAAAACCATACCTGCGGACCTTCTTCTCCCTGTACAGTTCAAGAGGGAGGGCATATAGAAAGGCCTTCATGGGAATAGTCTGGTGAAAGGCAGTATCAAAGACGGCAACTTGTGGAGCATCCGGGAAGAGTGTGGTGGTAATCTCAATTCCCACCAGGTTGGGAGGGTTGTGCAAAGGAGCAAGGGGAATGTTTTTCCTAATGGCTGCTATCACTTTTTTATCAATGATCGTTGTTGAGTGAAATGCTTCCCCACCATGGACAACGCGATGTCCTACGGCCGAAATTTCGCTCTTTGCTTGAATGGGTCCCAGATCCGGGTCAACCAGCAGTTGCACGATACGGTTCATTCCCTCAAGATGGTCAGCGATCACCGCATCTTCCATTTTTTCCACAGGGTCACCATTGGGCGAGATCCCCTTATGAGTAAGAAGACTGGTGTCTTCTCCTATCTTCTCAGCCATCCCGGAGGCCATTACCCGGTGGTGCTCCATATCAAACAGTTCATACTTAATGGATGAGCTACCAGTGTTGATGACCAATATCTTCATTTCAAGTCCTTTTATGATTGTGCCTGAATTGCGGTGATTGCCACGGTGTTAACGATGTCTGTGATCGTGCACCCCCGACTCAGATCATTTACAGGGCGTTTGAGTCCCTGAAGCACAGGGCCAATGGCAACTGCCCCGGAGGATCGCTGCACTGCTTTGTAGGTGGTGTTTCCGGTATTGAGGTCAGGAAAGATAAAAGTGGTGGCCTTTCCTGCAACATCGCTTTCGGGCATTTTTGTCTTGGCGACCGAAGGATCAATGGCGGCATCATACTGGATCGGTCCTTCGATTTTTAACCCAGGAAAGGTCTTTTGCGCCTTTTCTTTTGCAAGCCTGGTTGCTTCCCGGACCTTGTCTATGTCCGCGCCCTTTCCTGATTCACCGGTGGAATAAGACAACATGGCCACAACAGGTTCAATACCAAATGTTTTCGCAGTCTGTGCCGAGCTAAGAGCAATCTCTGCCAGTTGGTTTGCATCCGGATCAGTGTTTACCGCACAGTCTCCGTAGACGATCACCCTGTCCTTCAAACACATAAAAAATACGCTTGAAACAATAGAAAATCCTGGTCTTGTTTTGATAATTTCAAGGGCCGGACGAATCGTCGATGCCGTGCTATGAACAGACCCGGAAACCATTCCGTCGGCTTGGCCCTTGTATACCATCATGGTTGCGAAGTAGGTCAAATCGTCCATAACATCACGTGCGTATTCCTTTGTAATCCCCTTGTGTTTTCTTAGGTCATAGTAGGTCTGTACGTACTCATCAAAAAATCGGGATTTTGAAGGTTCAATGATAACCACAGGGGCTATCCGCAGTCCCAATTGCGAGATTTTCGCTTGGATCATCTCTTTATTGCCAAGCAGGGTTATCTCCACTGCCTCTCGACGTAGAAGGATTTCTGCGGCTCTCAAGATCCTTTCTTCCTCGCCTTCGGGAAATACTATGTGTTGTCTGTTTGTCCTTGCTTTTTGCAACAATTCATATTCAAACATTTTTGGCGTGATAATTTCAATGCGGGTTGTGATGAGCTTTTCGCTCAACTGTTCCACATCAACATGCTTGTCAAAAAGTCCGAGAGCCAGTGTTATCTTCCGGGTGTCATCCGGAGAAATTTTGGAGTGTATCTTATTGACATTTGAAGCTGTTGGAAACGTATCCTCTCTAACGCTAAGAATGGGTACCACAGAGGGAAAGCCTTTGATTAAATCCCGGATAGGCTTTTCCGGTTTTAAACCTCCGGTCAACAAGATTCCGGAGATGTTTTCCATAGACGTAGAGGAGACTGCGGCCAGACACGCTACGATCACGTCAGCTCTGTCTCCCGGGACTATAATCAATGAACCGTATTCTATCCTCGTCAAAAAATTCTGCAGGTGCATGGCAGCGACGGTGAAGTTGTAAACATGACGGTCCAAGTGTTCTTTACCGTATAATACTTCAGCGCCCAAAACCATGGCTATTTCACCCACTGTGGGTTTGCCGAGTGATTCCTCATACGGTATGTTGTAGGTCAACTGATCCCTGGTCAAACCCCTTTCTATCAGTGACTTGATAACGGCTTGTTCAGTTTTCCCCTCTGTTTTGTTAATAATTGTGGCAATCGTTTTACACCCTTCTGCAGACAGGGAATCAAGGGTAAGTTCAACAGACCGGACCAGGTCATCCGCTGTTTTTTTGTAAGCGTTGGCCACCAACAGAACCGGGCATGAGAGGTTCTTACTGATTTCTGCATTGATGTCGAATTCAAAAGCAGCTGTAAAGCTTTGAAAATCGGTGCCTTCGCACAACACGAAATGGCACATTCCCTGTAGCTGATTATATTTCCGGATTATCCCTTCAAGGAGTTCTGCTTCCTTATGCTGAGAGATCAAATTGATCGCCTCTGCTTGTGTAAAACCGTACATTTGATCGTATGGTATCTTAAGGTCAAAATGCGAGGAAATCAGGTTGATGTCATCATCCTGGTCATCGGAGTCCAGAATAATGGGGCGGAAAAAACCCACGCTGTCTATTTTTCTCAACAGCATTTCCATCATACCCAAGACAATGGTTGATTTTCCGCTTCTCGCTTCAGTGGCGGTGATATATAGATTGTTGGACATGGTACCCTCCTGTTGAAATAGGGTCACCTATTTTTCTTTGGCAGGTGTTCAGGGGTTCAAGGTTCACTCAGGGACATTCTGTGAAGAAAAGCCAATTTAACAGGGCGAACTCTGAATTTCTAAAGATGTGAACAGTTAGATTATACTCATTTTGTCGCGAAAATATAAACATGTCAAATCAAATAATAACCCTTAACCTGCTTTTGCCGGACCGGCAAACCTGGCATTGATTTTTCTTCCGCAAAACTGTGTCCCCTTCAATGATTTTAGTACTTTTTTTGCCACGCTTTTTTCGACATCGAAGAATGAAAATTCTCTTTTTAGTGCAATGGTACCGAGTTTATCCGAGGGAATCCCGGCCTTATCGCAGA
Source organism: Desulfobacteraceae bacterium (assembly GCA_030597505.1). Lineage (GTDB taxonomy): Bacteria > Desulfobacterota > DSM-4660 > Desulfatiglandales > Desulfatiglandaceae > JABMQV01. Next base: position 3,431 of record JAUVRS010000034.1, on the reverse strand, counting down.
CCAGCCGGGCAATGGCCTTTTCCCTGAGTTTGTCCAACCGGCCGACGTTGATAAAAAACCGCTGCGTCTTCTTTTTGCCCAGCTTTTTTTCGCGGTGAGATGGTTGGTCACGTTTTCGGACCTTGGCATTGATGTTTCCGGCATCGCGATAATAATCGAGAAAACGATTAAACTCCGTGGAGACAAACCGCTGGATCAATTCTTCTTTGCTGAAAGAACTCAGAGCCTCATATACAGGGGGCAGATATTCTTGGATTTCCTGGTCGTTTACGTCTACTCGAACCATTTTATCGACAAGGGCATAAAGTTGTTTTTCACAAATGGAGCGGCCTTCGGGTATTTTAGCGAAATGGAATCGGATATCGCTGTGACGCTCCAAATCCTTGATTCGGGCGATTTCCCGGGTGTTTACAAGGACCACCGATGCACCCGATTTTCCAGCCCTGGCGGTTCTTCCGCTCCGATGGGTATAGCGCTCAGGCTCATCGGGCAGATTGTAATTGATCACATGCGTGATGTCATCCACATCAAGTCCCCGCGCAGCAACATCTGTGGCTACCAGCACCTGGAGGGTGTGTGCCCGAAATTTTCCCATGACGCAGTTGCGCTGGCTCTGTGACAGATCGCCGTGGAGTGCTTCGGCATTATATCCGTCCTTCATCAATTTTTCTGCCACAACGCGTGTCTCATCCCGGGTGCGGCAGAATATCAGCCCAAAAATATCCGGGACGTAGTCAATGAGTCGTTTGAGTGCCTGGTACCGATCCTTGTCGTTTATGACATAGCAGGTGTGCTCAATGTTTTCAGCCACCTTGTTCCGACTCCCCAGGGTGATTTGAACCGGGTTTGACATGTAGGCTCCGGCGAGCCTTTCAGCCGCCGCCGGCATGGTTGCGGAAAAAAGCCAGGTACGTTTGTGGGATGGCGTCTGGTTCAATATGGCGTCAATATCTTCCTTGAAACCCATATTGAGCATTTCATCGGCCTCATCCAGGACGGCGTATTTAATGCCGGCCAAACTCAAGGCTTTTCGGTTTAACAGATCCAGCATCCTTCCAGGAGTGGCCACGACAATCTGTGCCCCCTTCTTAAGCTGTCGGATCTGTTCTCTGATGCTCGCGCCACCGTATACGGCGGCGATGCGAAAACCCTTGGTATATTTTCCATATCGGTTAAGGTCGTCAGTAATCTGGAGACACAGTTCGCGTGTGGGGCAGAGCACCAACCCCTGCAGTTTCCTCAGTTCGAAATCGACAAGTTGGATCATCGGCAGGCCGAAGGCGGCGGTTTTTCCAGTGCCGGTTTGTGCCAAGCCGACCAAATCGGCATATCCGTCCAGTATTTCCGGAATGACCTTTTCTTGAATCGGCGTGGGGTATTCAAACCCAAGGTCATCAATGGCCTTGAGGAGTTCTTCTTTTAATCGCAGTTTGCTGAATCTCATTTGGTATCCTTATAAAACAACGGTTGTGTAGCCTTTACACACTGACAAATGTTTTTTCAACCCTCTCTGCTGGGGGTATAAGACACGATCATAACTTTTCCGATCCGCGGATCCCCGGGAACTGCCGATAAGGCGGTATTTTTGGGAAGAGTCGATTCACCGGAAGGTAAAAGTGGCCATAAAAAAAGCCGCTCCGGCTGATTACCGGACGGCGTGCTTGCAGTGCGGTGCTGAATCCCGGCGCTATTTCTTCAACAGAAGGTTCGTCGTTTGCGCCGGATTGGATTGATAATCAAATATTATAAGCATTGTATAAAACTTATCAATCTTTTTATCATAAAAGCCGTAAAAATGCAGCGTGATCCCCATGATCATGATGTGCTGCTTAAAGAACGTTTGCATTATAATCTGGAAGTTATCATATTTTTGGGTTGACACAAGGTGATGAAACATGATAGCATAGTACAGTATAATAAAAAATTATTCTGCGCCTTTTCCTTAAGGCCTTTCTGATCTTACTCTTAGAAAAAGCCAAACCCACCGTGAGGTGGGGACGGAAAGCCACGGATCTCGCATTTAAGAGATAGCCGGGTTGCCTGGGAAATGAGAACATTTTTTTGCCATCTATCTTTCTATCCAGCCTTTGTTACCACATCAAAGCATTGCATTTGTTCCATCTCGTCCCCTTCCCACATCCTAATTAATTTTGTTCTTCAGTTTCTTGCTATAGGAGTTCTCCAAAAAACACCCGATATGGCTTTCAGGGGCCCAAAGCCTCTGAAAGCCATATCGGGTGTTTTTGGTAATGCATTAAGGATGTAAACTGGACTTAGGCTGTTTTCATGTATTGATTGCCAATTCTTGATAGGTCATGGCCGATCTGAGACACAAGGATCATCCAGTAGTTGCGTATAAGTGATGATGAAAGAGAACATTATAGAAAAAAGATCTGAGCCTAAAAAGATGGTCGATAAATATTTGAGTGTGGAGTTCATAACAAGTGATTTCATACCTGCACATTTATTTATAGTTTACAATGTGGCCCCAACGGGGATTGGTATTATAGCAAAGGAAGGCTCGGCTGCATTGAAGTCTTTGAAAGCTGGTAGAATAATGGAGGCGAAATTCACACTATCAGAGGTCCGGGGCGAGTTTGAAAACTGCAAGGTTGAAATCAGACATATTACAAAGGATGACAAGGGTCGGTTTAAAGGGCATTATTTGATTGGTTTATCAATCTTGGAAGCATAAGCTGAACCCAGACAATGCGTGCTTTGATTCGAAATCCCAATGGTCAAACGATCGACTATTTTTCTTTAGTGTTGTTTTATCCTCAAGAGCCGATCAAAACTCTCCAGACCTCCATTTTCAAAACATGCTGTGGCAATCTCAAACGTACGGTAGTCCAAGTCTAGATCATCCCACCCCAGCGAGTGCAGTTGTTTGTTCATATGTAAATGGCTCGAATGAGGGTTACCAAGGAGGGCATTTCCCAATGCTTTTATAAACCCGGGAATTAGCCGTGTCTCCAACCCCTTTTTCTCTAACCGATCTATCAAAATCTCTGTAAACTGGTGCAAATCCCTCTCCTTTTCTTGGAAACACCATTGATATTTGTGGCGATATATGGAAGCAAGAATCATGCAAAACTGCAGTTTTGAAATCATCTGCTTGAATCCCAGATACTTACCCAAACAACCACCTTGTTCTGCCGGAAGTATCTGTACAAAAATTGCCACAATTGATGGCAAAACAAGTCCGTCATCTGCAAAACCAACACAATTTTTGGCAGACAACCTGGGATGCCTTGAGCTTAACAATTACGAAAGAAGATATGCTTACCTCTGCCATATGAATCGAACTCATTATCCCACATGTAAAACAAAAACCACAGAAGGATAAGATAGTGTAATATTTGGAAAAAGAGATAGCTTCACTCGCGAAGGAGCTGAAGGCGCTTGCACAATGCGTCGGAATACTCAAGATC
>JAUVRS010000160.1 GCA_030597505.1 Desulfobacteraceae bacterium | reverse complement strand
TAGTGTCCGAACGAAAACTAGGATTTTTCGTTCAGATCAAGGAAGACGATAATTTTAACCGCAGGAATACATTGAGTATTTCGAGGATTAAAATTTGAGTCTGACGCAGATATGGGCGAAAAAGACAGTTTTCGTTCAGACACTAACTATATTTATTGACTAGTCAGGCCCACACAAAATATAAGATCTTTTCTACTGGGAAATTTCTCCCGATTTTGGAAGATGTAAATCAACCCCTTGATAATGCGGAGTCTCAAAATGGAATTGATCATCCTGGGTTCTGGCACCGGGATACCCCTAAGTCACAGGGCGTCACCGTCCTTTGCTCTGATGGTGGAAGACGAACTGATCCTTTTCGACATCGGCCCCGGGACCCTCCGTCAACTCGCCGTAGCAGGCCTAAACCATGGTCGGATACGCAGGGTTTTTATTACCCATTTTCACCCGGATCATACAGCGGACTTGGTCCACCTCCTTTTCGCCACGAAAAACCCCACTCTCATCCACAAAAGGGGCCCTTTTACAATCACGGGCCCCACAGGAACAAAAGAATTTATCCAGCACCTGAAAATGGCGTATCCCGGGTGGATTTCCCTCCCCCCTGAAATCATGGAGATACAGGAACTTGATCCGAGACAACGAATTCTGAAAAATTACCCCAAATTCAAACTATCTACTGGGCCAGCAAACCATACACCGAACAGTATTGCCTATAAGGTCGAAAGCCGGACCGGGAAAAGCCTTGTTTATTCCGGAGACACCGCTTTTTCCGAGGATGTCATAAAACTGGCCGCAGGGTCAGACCTCTTGATTCTGGAGGCCTCATTCCCCGACGGAAAGGACATAGAGGGACACCTGACCCCGTCCCAGGCCGGACATCTGGCAAGTTTGGCAGGGGTAAAACGACTGGTACTCACCCATTTCTACCCGGAATGCCTAGAAACTGATATTACAGCCCAGTGCCGGACGACATATAAGGGCGAACTCATACTGGGGAGAGACCTTTTGCAAATTCGGGTTTAGGACCTTTGCCCAGAGCCCCCGGAGCCCAATTAAAAACGGGAGCCCTGTCAAAACAAATGAATCAAGGAGAACCCATGGCCAGCAAATACAAATCTTCAGCAACTATAATTCCGCTTGACCAAGCAATAGGGAAGGTTTTGGCCCACGACATGACAGAAATCAGACCGGGCCAATTCAAGGGCCCGGCCTTTACCAAAGGCCATATCGTCAGAGAAGAAGATGTGCCCCATCTAAAGCGGTTGGGAAAAGAACATCTTTTTGTCCTGCACATTGAACCTGGCGAGGTCCACGAGGACGATGCCGCCCTCAGACTGGGTAAGGCATTGGCTGGTCCCGGAGTAATCCTTGACGATCGTCCGTCAGAGGGAAAGATAGCCCTCAGGTCGAGGCACAAGGGCCTTTTGAAGGTCAACCAGGAGGCCCTGACGGAATTAAATCTTGTACCCGATATCTCCTGTTCCTCTCGGCACACCAATACCCTCGTGGAAAAAGGCGAGATCATAGCCGCCACACGGGCAATCCCCTTGGTTATTGATGAAGGGCGACTTAAGGCCGCCCTCAATATCGCGGAGTCTACAGAAAAAGTCTTCTCGGTAAAACAACTCTCACGGCCTTCGATCGGCTTAATTATTACCGGGAATGAGGTCTACTCCGGTCTGATAGAAGACAAATTCGCCCCTTTGATCAGAAAAAAAATTCAATTTTTTGATTGCACGCTCAAATGGACGCTGTTCAGACCTGACGATAATCAGAAAATTGTTGGAGGGATAAAGGATTTACTCAAAAAAAAAGCAGGGCTCATTATGGTGGCGGGGGGAATGAGTGTCGACCCCGACGACATTACCCGCATGGCCATCATGGAAGCCGGGGCCAAAGATGTTGTTTATGGCACGCCTGTTCTTCCCGGGGCCATGTTCCTGTATGGCCGCATAGATAAAACGCCGATCCTGGGTTTACCGGCTTGCGTCCTGTTTTATAAGGCCACCATTTTGGATCTTGTTATGCCCCGAGTTTTGGCAGGTGAGGGTATAACAAGGAGAGATCTGGCGCTCATGGCCCACGGGGGTCTATGCCTGAACTGCGAGCATTGCCAATTTCCCGTATGCCCGTTTGGAAAGTAAGGACCGGGTGTTAATAGATCCTATCAATAATATACCCGTTTAATTCCAAGAGGGTTTTCTTTGGGTCCGAATCCGGAAGAACCGCCAGTGAACGCGCCGCCTTATCCGCATAAGACCTTGCCTTATGTCTTATCTGTCCAAGGGCGCCTTTCTCATTCACCAGGCTTATGAGCTTTCCGTATTCCTCTTCATCAGCATTACCATTTTTGAATAGAACTTCCAATCTGTCCCGCTCCGATCTCTCAAGACCAGCCAGCGTATATATTAATGGCAGGGTAATCTTTCCCTCTTTCAAATCCTTTCCCACGGGTTTCCCAAACTCCTCTTGTGACGATGTATAGTCCAATAGGTCGTCTATGAGTTGAAAAACGATACCAAGGTTCAGCCCAAATCCTGAAAGTGCAGCCTCAGTTTCCGGTCCAGATCCGGAGAGAATAGCGCCGCAGGCACACGCCGCAGACATGAGGACAGCTGTCTTGGAGGTAATAATATCCATATACTCTTCCTGGGTGGTCTTCCAGTTATGAGTATTCATTAACTCCATAATCTGGCCTTCTGTCATCTGAGCGGTTGTGGTTGTTACACGTTTGAACAATGAGAGATTGCTGGTGCCAAGGGCAATTGAAGTTGATTTCAGATATAAGAAGTCTCCCTCCAGGACAGCGGCATGATTCCCCCATATATGATTTGCGGAGGGTTTTTTCCGTCTGACATCCGCATTGTCCAGGACATCATCGTGGAGAAGAGATGCCGTATGTATAAATTCAAAGATGGTAGCAAGCTCGTAGATATTCTCCCCCTCATATTCACAGAGGTTGCAAGAGAGAACAAAAAGCAGTGGTCTAAGCCGTTTGCCGCACCCCAACAGACTGTGGCTTCCAATATCTTCAATGAGGGACACGCGGGAGCTCAGGGCCTTCTTCAATTCCTCATTTATCCTGTCAAAATGTTCTTTGTTTTGGTTCAAAATCAAATCGTACGGATCCATAATACCTTAATCGTCAAATCAGCGCGAAATTACATTATCCAAATCAATGCAAATCAATTCAAGTCAGTGTTTCACACAAACCGTGGAGTTCTGAAGACCCAGTCGGCCTACCTCCCGGATAATAATCCAGCCCTTTTCATTTTACAACTCTAATCACCTCGTTCCTTATCCCTCGTGTTCAAACAATTTTTCCGATCAAATCATAAGCATGGGCCTCAGTGATCAAAACCGGAAAAATCTCTCCGGCTACCCCTTCCCCTTTGTTGATCAAAACCTGTGAATCCACATCGGGTGCCATTGTTGCGCTCCGCCCTTTGAGCAGTAGCTCGGTCTCAGGGCTTTTACCTTCGATCAAAACAGGTATGGTGTCACCCACGATCCCTTGGTTTATTTTTTTTGAGACCTCTCTCTGGATATTCATCAACTCATCCAGCCTCCTTTGGGCCTCTGCTTGATCCACACACGAGCCCAGTCGGGCCGCAGACGTCCCGTCCTCTTTGCTAAATACAAAAGCTCCCAGATGGTCAAATTGAACAAGCCTTACAAACTCACAGAGTTCCTGGAAACTCTTTTCCGTCTCCCCCGGGAATCCAACGATAAAAGTTGTTCTGAGGCCTATTTTTCGTTTCTTGGATCTTATGCGCTCAACCAGTTCCCAAGGCCCTTCTCTCCCCGGACCCCTTCCCATGGCCCTCAGAATCTCCTGATTGACATGTTGCATAGGGAGATCAAGATAGGGGCAGATAACTTCCTCCGAATCGATCAGCTCCAGCAATCGATCGGAAACCCCGTTTGGGTGGCAGTACAACAGACGGATCCACGCAACCCCCTTAAGGGCTGCCAGCCTTTCCAGCAAGTCTTCCAGACAGCTATCGCTCTCAAGGTCCTGACCATACATGGTGGTATCCTGGGCAATAAGATTAAGCTCTTTCACCCCCCGGCTGATCAGACGCTGTGCCTCCATAATCAAAGAATCAGGGTCCCTGCTTCGAAAGGGCCCCCGTAGCGACGGAATGGTGCAAAAGGAACACCCGTGGGAACATCCCTCAGCAATTCGGAGATAGGCCGTATAAAATGGCGTTGTCTGGACCCTTGGGACCAAATGATCCGCTAAATACTTGGGGCTGCCCACTAGGAACGGGGTGGATTCACCCTGATTTTCATCTTCTAAAATATCCGCTATCCGGTGGACCTCTCCGGTCCCAAGCCACCCATCCACCTCCGGGATCTCTTTTTGGAGTTTATAGCCATAACGTTGGACAAAACACCCGGTGACCAGCAGTTTTTTCAAACCCCCTTTTTTTTTGTGGTTGACCACCTCAAGAATGGTATCAATGGTTTCCTCGACGGCTCCTTGGATAAATCCACAGGTATTCACCACGGCAATAGCGGCATCTTCAATATTCGCAGTCTGTTCAAAACCCTTTGAATGGAGAAGGCCCAGCATGTGCTCACTGTCCACCAGATTCTTTGCACAGCCGAGACTAACCACGAATACCTTATCTTTTGGCCCCATGGATGATTTCGACGGTCCGCCCCTCAATCCTCCTGCCTTCGCGATCCTAATCCAGCGCCTTTAGCCGGCCATGTTAGAGCCCGACATTTTGGAAAAGCCTTGCCACATCCAGCCGGTTGACCAAATCTGTAAGAATTTCTCCAACAACAACATCTGCCTCTTCCCGCCCCACCAATTCAAATCTCTCGGCCTGCCCATTTAGCTCTTGGATTGCCATAAACCCGCCATCTCTCAGCAGCTTTGCCTCATAGTTTATCTTTGCCACCCATCTTTCACCTTCCAGATCCAGAGAAAATTCCTTCAGGACAAACAATAATTGTGGCACCCCCTGTGACTTATTAAAGAGGACCGTCAACCCCAGGTTCTCCAATCTCCTCTTTAATACCTCTCTCATCATATCCGTCACCTGAAATATCCCAATCGTTACCCCTTTTCCCTTGTAACCGGCGACGCTTAGGGAAAAGTTGCCTGAAAAGCCCGCCAGTTTTTTTCTTGCTCCCGGGCTCAAGATTTCCTTGTTTTTGCGGGCATCAACGATCTTCAGGATCACTTTTTTATCTCTCAGCCGGTCTGATCGGGGCGGGAGCCGGTAATCGATCTGAAGTTCAGGAATGGACGTGCATGAAGCCATAAACCCGACAACAAACAAAAACACCAGGTTTTTAAAAAAATCCTTTCTTATCCTTCTCATTGTCTATCCTCCTTCACATCTTTCCCTGTTAATCGCTAACGGATTCCGTGGTCTCGAATTCAGTATCCCTCGCTCAATCACAACCCAAAGATCTTGATGCTCAACCCTGAAATTGCAATGATCAGCCCCGCCGGTGCATGGATGTATTTCTCCATAAAATCGAGCTTTACATTCACGATACCCAGAGAGGTCCCCATCACCACATCCATCATGGTCAGGATCGTTGTAACACCCAAGAACCCCAACAGCACCGAACCCAGCACACGCCCGATCCCACAAAAAAAAGTGATCCAACCAGTCTTTGCCAGCTACCAATTCTTGGCCTTTGCAGGATTGGGCGTAGACATTTTCGCACCATCTGGTTATCCTTACCCGGTCATGGTAAGCGGCGCCCCCCTTTGGGCCCTATGTTTCCCCTTTAGCGTAATGGCAATGACATGCGATTTGCAACCCTTAACACCAATTCAGTTCGTGCCAGGCTCCCCATTATCATTGATTGGCTGGAACGAATCCGGCCTGATGTTCTGTGTCTTCAAGAAACCAAGGTCCAGGATAAAGATTTTCCCGCCCACAAGTTTCAAGATATGGGGTACCACGTCATCTTTAGCGGGCAGAAGTCCTATAACGGAGTTGCCATTATCAGCGACATTCCTTTGAGGAACATCCGCAAAGGACTCTACACCGGGGAATGTGAAGAGGCTCGGTTTATTTCTGCAGAAGCTGGTGCCATTCCAATTATTAATGTATATGTCCCTCAGGGGTTTGCCCCGGGGACCGAAAAATTCAGACACAAACTCAAGTGGCTGACGGATCTCATCTCCCGGATCGAAAAGGATTATGCCCCCGACATGCCTCTTTTAATAGCTGGGGATTTTAATGTGGCGCTCGAACCCATAGACGTGTTTGACCCTGAGGGTTTTAAAGGAGAGGTGGGGTTTCATCCCGACGAACAAGCGCTAATGTGCAAACTGTTAAACTGGGGGTTGACAGACATCTTTAGAAAACATCAGCCGCAAGGGGGGCACTACACATTTTGGGACTACAGAATTCCCAATGCCCTCAAACGAAAGATGGGGTGGCGTATCGACTATATCCTGGCCACAGCTCCCCTGGCGAAAAAATCCCG
>JAUVRS010000300.1 GCA_030597505.1 Desulfobacteraceae bacterium | reverse complement strand
AGTTTGTGGATACCTCTCTTCGAGATGGCAATCAGAGTCTTTGGGATGCCACGGGCTTGAGAACGGGCATGATACTTTCCCTTGCACCAGAGGTGGAACGTGCGGGGTATCATGCGGTCGATCTTGTTGCCAGCACACACATGCAGACGGCTGTCCGGTATCACCAGGAAAACCCTTGGAAAAAAATACGTCTTGCCTCAAAGGCCATGCCAAATACGCGTTTGTGTTTTGGGACAACGGGAAGGCGGTTTATCGGGTTTAAACGCTCCCCGGACGCCATTATGCAGTTGGTGTATGACCGTATGGCCGCAAACGGTATACGCCGGGTGTGGCTGTGTGAAGCCGCCCTGGAAATGGATAGCATCATCAAAAATGCAAGGATGTCAAAGACGGCAGGGATAGAAGAGTTTATGGTGGCCTTGTGCTATTCCATCAGCCCGGTCCACACAGATGAGTATTATGCCACAAAGACCCGGGAGATAACCCAATGCCCCGATGTTGATACCATTTACATCAAGGACCAGGGAGGTCTGTTGACACCGGACAGTGTAAAAACCCTTGTAAAGGCCATTCAGCCCAACCTTAATGGACGGCCCCTTGAAATTCACACACATTGCAACACGGGGTTGGGTCCTCTGGTCTATCTGGAAGCCATCCGTTTGGGTGTGGATCGGGTGCATACGGGTGTCCCCCCGCTTGCGAACGGCACGGCCCAGCCGTCCATATTTAATGTGCTAAAAAACATCAAACACATGGGCCACACGTCCAACCTGAATGAGGAGGCTCTCAAAAATTATTCCAACCAATTGATGGAAATTGCAAAAAAGGGGGGCCGGCCAGCCGGCGCACCTCTGGAATACGACCTCGCGTATTATAAACATCAGGTGCCCGGCGGCATGGTAACCACACTCAAACGCCAGCTTACCGAGGCAGGCAAGGCAGATTGCCTCAACGAGGTACTCGAAGAGATCGTCACGGTTCGAAAGGATCTGGGGTACCCCATCATGGTGACCCCTCTCTCTCAATTTGTCGCAACCCAGGCAACCATGAATGTGGTTTTGGGAGAGCGATACAAGGTGATTCCTGACGGTATTATTGAATATCTGGCCGGATACCACGGAGCCCCGCCTGTCCCGGTTGATCAAAATGTCCTCGACAAGATATACATGTGGCCCAAAACCAAGAAAATAATGGAACAGGAGTTCCCGCAACCGACTGTTGCGGAGATCCGAAAGCAAACAGGCATCGGACCAAATGTGTCTGATGAAGAGTTCTTGCTCCGCTTTGCCCTGGGAAATGATGAGGTTGACAAAATGCTCTCATCAAACCAAACGCAAAGTTGAAAACCACCAAGTGATCATGCGATGGTTTCATAGGGAGTCATGGTTGCTGGGTTGCTCAACAGGTTTTGAAAAGAAAGGGGGTGATACCTAGATCATTTTGGAGGGAGCCTCATCTAGTGCTGATTTCACGTGAGCCCTTTGCGGAGAACCTACTTATTGCTGCCTAGGCCCTTTGAGGAAGCAATGGTAGGATTAACTGGTCAACAACATCATTCAAGGAGGGGAAAAATGTATGGTACGACAAAACATTTAAGGCTGGTAGTTTGCATACTGACAACCGTTTTGCTCCTGGCTTTTCCACTGACCGGACATGCCAAAGACAAGATCCTTATCGGGACTGCAATTTCCTTATCCGGACCATATGCCCCCGGAGCGGGTATGACCCAGATCCCGAACTACAAGATGTGGGTTGAAGAGGTCAATGCAAAGGGGGGTATTTATGTAAAGGAATATGGCAAACGCCTACCCGTAGAACTCATCATATACGACGATAAAAGCGATATTGGCACTGCCGTAAAACTGGTTGAAAAACTGATCCTTGTAGACAAAGTGGACTTACTGTTACCGCCATGGGGCACCGCCATGCATTTTGCCGTAGGCCCGGTGGCAAACAAATACGGTTACCCACTAATTGGCCCCACGATTTCATCTGAAAAACTCAGGAAAGTGGCAGACAAGATTCCCTACTTTTTCGGGATTTTGAACATGCCCCGCGAGCAGGGAGCAGCTCTTGTAGACCTTTTGGTAGAGCTCGGTGTAAAAAAAGTGGCCCTAATCTATATCGCGGATGCCTATGGTATAGAGTGGACAGCCGAGGTTTCACCGGCGCTAAAGGCAAAAGGGATCAACACCGTGATAGAGCAAAGCTATCCTCTGGGTGCCAAAGACCTTTCCCCGTTATTAAAGAAAATCAAGGCTGCTAATGTCGATGCCCTGCTCGGGATGTCCTATCCCCCTGACACCTTTCTTATTACTGCACAATCAATGGCTCTCAAGTTAAACCCAAAGCTTTTCTATCTGGGTGTTGGCGTGGCTTTCCCTGTCTATAGAGACAAGTTTGGTGCCAAAACCGTAGAGGGAGTCATGGGAGCGGGCGCATGGAACCCAAAGCTACCCTACCCTGGTGCAAAAGAATACTTTGATAGACACGTTAAGAGATGGAATAAGGAACCTGATCGTTGGGGAAGTGCCTTTGCTTACGCATCCCTTCAGATTCTGGAGCAGGCTATCGATAAAACAGGAACACTTGATCGAAAAAAATTGAGGGATGCTATAGCCACAGAGACCTTTCCAACGGTAATAGGTCCGGTAAAATTTGAAGGAGGCTTTAATATCCAGGCCCCCGGAGAGATTGGCCAGTGGCAAAACGGGGAGTTTGAAGTAGTGGCCGGTAAACCTAAGCGTACGGCAAAACCCATATATCCCAAACCTGCCTGGCCCTGATCACGGATTGGTTTGGCAGCACATGAATCTTTAATAGAAGTTCTCGCCTGGAGACTGGCGAAAAAGCACAGCTCCAAAATCAAGCAGGCCGCCCGGCAAACATTTTGTGTCGGGCAGCCTGCAAGCTGTGATTTGTTTTGAAACCGGGAATGATTGAGAAAGGTGAACTATGGGAGGAGCCCTCCTTCTCGATATCATCATAGGGGGCCTCATATTGGGCGGGCTTTACGCGCTTATTGCTGTGGGGCTGGGTCTTCAGTATGGGGTTGCGCGAGTACTCAATGTCTCACACGGTGAATTTATTATGCTTGGGGCCTTTGCTACTTATTTCCTGTATACGACTTTTGGGATAAACCCCCTTGTGTCACTTGTCATAAGTGGCCCCATCCTGTTTGGAATTGGCTTCCTGATCCACAGAACCCTTTTTCAACACCTCAGAAAGACATCGGAATCAATGGCCGCCTTTGAGGGCACTTCCATCCTGGTCTCATTTGGACTCCTTTTTATCATCCAAAATATAGCATTGCTGTCCTGGGGGCCTGACATAAAAGGTTACACCTATCTGGCGGGAACAGTCGATTTTGGCGGTGCAATTTATGCCAAAAACCGATTGCTTGCCCTTTTGTTCGCAGTGTTTGTTGGACTGGCCTTCTATTTTTTTCTGGCACGTACCCGCCTTGGCAAAGCTATTCGTGCAGCCGCCCAGGATATGAATACTGCCCAACTCATGGGTATCAATATTCACAGAATCCTTAGT
>JAUVRS010000100.1 GCA_030597505.1 Desulfobacteraceae bacterium | reverse complement strand
TCCGGTTCGTTAAGGGCATAGACCCAACGACCAAATAGTGGGGCAGGGCTTTTTATTCTTGTTTTTGCCCGGTTCTTCAATGGCAAAAGACCGGGTTTGAAATTCAGTTTGCGCTTTGGGAGGGAAAAAGGAAAATAGATGAGGCTTTTTTATGGTTGACACATGGGGCATCGGTTTCTATACTTTTTGACTAAGAGAGGGTCACTCAATAATCTTTAATCGGTTCTTGTTTACTCATGGTTTGCGCAGCTACACGTCATATATGGCATAAATCTTAAAGGAGAAAGAGAAATGGAACCAGACAAATTGTTAGAGGGGAAGAAAATCCTTATCGTAGACGATGAAAGTGATGTTCTTGATCAACTGGTCGAACTTCTGGATATGTGCCGGATTGATACCGCCGCCTCTTTTGAGGAAGGCAAGAGGCTTCTTGAAAGCGAACCCTATGATCTCGCTGTCCTCGACATTATGGGTGTAAAGGGATTTGACCTCCTTTCTATTGCCAACAAAAATAATATCCCGGCCCTTATGCTTACCGCACACGGTTTATCCGAAGAGAATCTGAAGAGATCTGCAGAAGAAGGTGCCGCCTATTACGCCCCGAAAGATGAAATGAGCAACATAGCTGTCTTCGCTGCAGATGTGCTTGAGGCAATAGATAAAAATAAGAGTACATGGGGCAAGTGGTTTGAGAGGCTGGGGGGATTTTACGACAAGAGATTCCATGGAACGAACTGGCGGGAAGAGGAAAAAGCGTTCTGGGATGAAAAAATAAAGACATTGCCGTCTATTTGATTTGACAGGACCTGGTTTTGGATAAAAACCATTGAGGCTTCCTGACTCGCGATCGGCGGAGTGCAGGGAGCCTCAGTTATTATGGGGTTTAGAATGCGAGCCGCGATAAGTTTATTTGGTCTTTTTATTTTGTGGCAACCCGTTGCACTTTTGGCAGAGACGGGTCCGTTGTTCTCCTCACAAGAAAGATGGGACAGACGGTACAGCGGTGAACATTATATCTATGGTGTGGCGCCGGTAACATTTCTCAAAGAACAGATCAAAAAGATCCCCAGGGGCAAGGCCCTCTGTCTGGCGGCCGGCGAGGGTCGAAACGCGGTGTATCTCGCCCAGCAGGGGTTTGAAGTGGTGGCCGTGGACATTTCACCCAAAGGTCTTGAAAAAGGACGTAAATTGGCCCGGAAGCGTGGGGTAGAGATAAAAACCGTGGTGGCTGATTTACGGAAATACGACATGGGCCGCGCCCAATACGATCTGATAACGGATTTCTATTATTACGACCCTGCCCTTTTTGAAAGAATCATGACGGCGTTAAAACCTGGAGGCTTCTTTATCCTCCAGAACTTTTCCACAGATCAACCGGATACTGGCCACTTCGGGCCCCGAAACCCGGCCTATCTGGTCAGACCCAATGAGCTTTTGAACTATTTTGCCCGTTATCGGATTCGCTACTACGAAGACACGGTGATTGACTTGAACAAAGGCATGCACCGAGGGCGCGGGGCAGTGATACGGCTAGTAGTGGAAAATTCAGCGACAGAGTAGTTGTCTCCCGTCACCGTCACCCCAAAAACAGCCTCAGAAAGACATTTACGACTAGCAAGACAAAAAGAGAGGGGGGTATCATGGCCATGGCCCTTTGGCGAGGATCTTTAACGAAATCTCTGATCGCAAGATATCCACGGCTCACCCCCAGGTAGAGTCCGATAAGAAGAATACCCCCCTGGAGCAAGGGAATCCACTCGGGAATCAGGGGATGAAAAGGATAATTGGATGTCCCGAAAATATCCCACCCAAATCCCAAGGGATCCGACAAAACATTAAGTATATAGCCGTAGTTAGTCATCAGGGGAGCGATGCTAAACGAAATCCAAGCGGAAATCCCTATGGGGACGACGATGTAGGAGATCTTTAGCATAAAGGTTTTGAAATCGATATCTCCTCCAGCCAGCTTGATTGCCCCCTTGGCAGCAATTGCGAAAAGGCCCGGCGCTACGACCAGGGCCGTACCCCAGATCGATATAAGATAAAGGATAAAGGGCCAAAGCTGTCCGCTTTCGGTTATGTTGGCCGCCTCCCGTATTGTTCCCCAGGGCCCCAACATGGTCACACTGAAAGAGAAGGCCACCACCAGCAGGATAAAAGCATTAAACATCTCATCGTAACCTGCAAAAGTCCGATCTGATCCAAACGGCCGGACAAAGATCCCCACATTATCTTTTGGGCAACTCTTGATACACTCCGTACAAAAACCGCAGTAATTGTTTCGGTCCATTTTTCCCTGGTACTGAACCCAGGGACAGCCCCAGCCGTTTTTACCACCAGCGACGCACGTTTTCTCTTTGTGGTTCTTGCATATGTCACGGTCTTTTACACGGACTTCGGTCATCGATGCCATGGCATAGGTGCCCAAGGAGCCGCCCACCGGGCAGAGATAGAGACAAAAAACCCTGCGCCGGTATATCAGCGCAAATATGAAAGTCGCCATAAGGATGGAAAGGAAAACAATTGCCGTGGCAATAGACCGGGTGATCAGGATGATGCCAAATGAGATCAGGGTCAGAAAAATGAAATTTTGCAGCCAAATGTTGCGCATCCTCTCAGGCCAGTCCTTTTGTAAACCGACAAACCGGTGATGCAACCCTTTAAAGGGTTTTCTGATATACTTTACGGCTGTCAGACTTTTCCTGCTCAGCCATTCGGCCGGCGCAGGCAGGGGACAGATGAGACACCAGGTCCTGGCGCCCAGGGGGACAAAAACGGCCTTTAAGACAAACCACCACGCGATCCATACAAAGATGATGGCAATATTTCGGTTGCCCACAGGGGTTCCCCAGAGCGAGCTGAGAATAAAAAGATAAAAAACGGCAAAATTGGGAAAAATGACCAGAAATTGAAAACTGCGGCGTTTGACAAGCCATTTTAGCCAGGAGAAACGATCAAGGAGGTTGATTCGTTTGAACCCGGTGAACCGGGGGGCCGGCTGAATCCTGAACAGAATCAAAAATGCTAACGTCAACCAGCAGGAAAGGGAAACAAGAAAATAGTATGGGGTGTTGGGTTTTACGATCAATTCACCGGTCATAAAAGGATGGAGGTTTCCGCACGTCTGGGTACACCGGAATATGAATTTTCCCTCCTTGTCGGCAACAAACTCGATTTCAGACACCTTGTCCCAATCGGTTTGAAGCTTACCGTCATCATCTTCCCATGTGTATTTCAGGTAGTTGATGCCTTTTTGTTTTATGATGAATTCGACGGGGTATCCATCCAGGAAAAAACCGTGGGTTACATCCTCAGACGTGGGTTTTAGAACAACCGTATCCCCTTTGTTTACAACAATTCTGGCGGGAGAATAACCATACCGCTTTGCGGTCAGTGAAATGGTCTGCGTCGTGCCTTTGTTTGGCAGAAAATGTATGGCAGCTGGTATCAGAAGTGCCAGTATCAGAGTGAAAATGATAAGGCCATATGCCCGTTTCTTGCTCATGGCTACCCGCGATCACGGAGGGCGCCCTCAGGGGTTGGTTTTTCCGGGGTCTGATCGGCCCTTTTCATCTTTTTTTCTGTCAGGTATTCAAAAAGGTCTATTGCCTCCCCGCTATCCCATTCCCTGGCTCCCATGGCTGCGCCCAAAACCTTTCCGTCCCGGCCAAGGATATAAGTGGTTGGAATGGCTCTGACGCCAAACCATCTTCCCACCTCTCCGGTTGAATCCAAAAGGGCAATGAAGGTCAGTTTATACTTTTGAAAAAAGTCTCTGACCACCTGGGCGGATTCCTGGAGACTGACGGCGATCATGACAAAATCCTTGTCTTTTAATTTTTGGTGCAGCTTTTCCATAGCGGGCATCTCTATGCGACAAGCGGGGCACCACGTGGTCCAGAGATTGAGAAAAACGATCTTACCTCTGTAATCCGATATTTGTACGATTTTCCCATCCACATCCTTGAGGTTGAATTGAATCGGGTCTTTAAGATGCGGGACCCTGAGAATCCCGATCTTTTGAAATAGTGTTTCCACCTTGTCGGGATCGACTTCGCCTTTGGCGGGTGCAGCCTCAATTCTATCCCACTTATGAGCCCAGAGGCCAAACAACCCCAGAAAGAGGATAATTCCGATAAGGACCTTTTTGTTCATAGCTTTTCTGTTTTTCCAATATCCATCAAAATAATTTAAAATGCGAATCGGTTCAGAAACGGCACATAACTTTGGATAAGTATGAGCTTGTTGAAAAAGATCATCAGACCCAGAAGAATCATGATAACACCGGTGATCTTATCGATCAGACCCAGATGTTTCTTTATCCTATCAAAAAACTTGAAAAATTTGTTTATGGCAAATGACGTTATCAAAAAGGGAATCCCAAGACCGATGGAATAAATGGATAAAAGCGCTATCCCCGTGCTCACACTCCCCAGGGTGCCTGCATAAACAAGAATGGCCCCCAGTATGGGTCCGATACAGGGGGTCCACCCAAATGCAAAAGACGCCCCGATGAGGATTGCCCCGATAAAACCGAATTTCCTGGTTTTCAGATGGAACCTTGTTTCCCGGTTAAAAAAAAGAGAACGGATAAGCCCCAGCTTAAAGACCCCAAAAAAAATGATCACCAGCCCGCTTATCTTTGTTAGCAGAGACATGTGTGATGTGAGAAAAGACCCGAGCCAGGTGGCCGTTGCCCCGAGGAGTATAAAGACGAGTGAAAATCCCGCTACAAAACATAAAGAGTTGATCAGGACATCCCGTCGCCCTCTGCGAGAAAGGGAAGTGACCTCCTCCTGCTCCTGTAATTCCTTTATTGAAACCCCCGAAACAAACGAGACGTATCCGGGTACCAGGGGAAGCACACAGGGTGATAGAAATGAAATGAGACCTGCAAGAAAAGCCATATATATTGAAACATCAGGGGACATCACTTATCAAGTGTCTTTTGAAAGACAACCTTTCTTATTGGGCCGGGCGGGGGAGGGCACCAAAAACCCTATCGTTTATACAATACGCCTGGAATCCCCCGGGTGAGCTTGAGGGTCATGGATACGGTTCCGTTTTCAGGTACAACAACCGTCTTTTTTTTGCTTTTCAGTTTTTCATGCCATGTTTTGACAAGATATTTTCCAGGTTCTAGGTCCGGCAGACCCTTTATACCACGTTTTTCAAAATATGTTGAATCCGGTATTTGAAATTGCCCTCTGTCATCCGTTATTGCCCAATAGGGATTTTTCAAAACCATGATGAAGGCCGACATTTCAGCGTGAACATCACACCGGAGTTCCACGACCCCCGGTTTGGAAAAAAGTACGCTCTTGCTTTTTCCTTTTTTGTAACTACCCAGGTTGAACTTTTTGGTTCTGGAAAGTGAGAAAACATTGTGGCTCACCTCGTCGTTGTTGGGAAATTCAACGGTGGCCCCAACCGGAATCGGGAGAACATGTGGGATAAATGTAAGGTTTTGCTGGTCCATTATAAATCTGGCTCTCTTAAGATCAAGGGGTACGTCAGGGGACTTTGAGAGATAAACCAGCACATTGGCCGGCGAGCGGAGCCCCTTCACCTTTACCGTGCCCTTGATCCCCCCGGCAAAAACCTTGCCGGTTGAACCCATAAAAAGAAATATAGCGATAAAAACAATGTATTTCAGTTGGATTTTCAAATTTCTGCTCTCCTTTATCTACCACGCCTTACTGGTGATCAGGATATCTTTGACAGGCCATTTTTTTTCATCCGCCCACTGTCTGATCACGGGTCTGTAAATTAAATTGGCTTCCACGCTGGGTTCATCCTCCGGATCTTCCAGGGCAAATTCAAAGATAAATTCTTGGGTTGTCTTGGGTCTTATCCGTGTGTCTGATGCGACACCGGTGGCCTGCCAGAAAGGTACGTTGATCCTGCCACTGTCATCCTCCAGAACCCGTGCGAAAATCTCACCCGGTTGTCCCGCGTAGTTTCCCTTTTCTACAGCTCCCTTACCTGTCCACTCCGGAAGGGTATTTCCCTTTGTCATCTTTAGGGGTACGGCGTTTGAGTCCATGGCCCGCAGCACAAGCATCACGCTTCGCATGGTTTCACCCGTCGGCACCCAGTGCCCCCCGTTTGTGTTTGTGACGTAGACATGCACTTTGAGACGATCTCCCGTGATCTCTCCTTCAAGTTCCATGGAAAGGGAGGTTTTTAGCTGTCTCTCGGTCCCGCCGTCGAAATGGTGCGGGTTGATTCTCTGAGGCGAGCGGTGGACTCCCCACATCCGGCGTGCATTCCCGTCAATGATATAGTTGTCATAGGGCAGCATTTCCTTTCGCCAGCTCATGTGACATCCTTGACATTTCTTGCCTTTATTTGGGGCGTCGGGGGGGAGTTCATCCTGCCACTGTTTCCACTCCTGATAGGTGGTTTGGATGGGCAATAGATTTCCGCCGTCCAATCCCAGCCCTTTGCGTTCGGCGGGTGTGTAGATGTTTTCTGGGTTCCACTTGTTGCCTTTCCCCAGTTTTTTGTAATGACTGTGACAGGTGGAACAAAACCGTCCCTCCCCAAACAGGGGGTTATAGGAGGCAGCCATGGGCGGAACCACAACATCGTCATAGGGGCCAAAGACAAGGATCGAGGAGGATGTTCTTGATGATTGTCTTTCAAAAATCGGTTTGTATCCGCTGGGCGCCTCCTGGTCCTTGACCACCTTTCTTACCTTATGGCAGTATTCGCAGCTGATTCCATCCCATTCGGTCCTGGGTGATTTAAGCACCTCATTCAATTCCTGAGACCAGGGGCTTGAAACGGCAGCAGATGGGGCATGACACGTTGTGCAATTACCGTTGCTGTTTGGAAAATCCAGCCTGTATCCCGGTTTGACGCCCTCTTGTTTGTTGTTATCCATCCCGTAAAACATGTCCAGGACTTTGGGGTTGGAGGTGGTATGGGCCATCTTGGATTTATCCCAGTACCGGGTCACCTTTATGTGACAGCGTGAACAGGTAACCGGCGATATAAATTGATAATCCTTTCGGTCACCAAGATAAATCGGGTTCAAGAAAATGTCTTTGACTCTTCCGGGACCGTTGGCCATCTCAGCGTTATTAAACCACCCTTCTTTTCCCGCTGTTACAAGGAATGCGTTTGCTTGTAAGTAGTCAGTCCGGATTTCAAATTGCCCACTCCTGTCCGTAAGCGCAAATTTATCCCTGCCCGCTATCCTCACCCTGGCATTTTCCACAGGTCCATATCGGGACATGACACGGCCGAATAGGTGAATGGCCGGCGGATCGTCCCGATTCTCTGCCCTCAGAGAATAAAGATCGGGAAAATATGCGAGCCCAAACAATATGAAAAATATGACAAGAGCGACCAATACGGATTTCCTCCCCCTCATCGTAGGTCTCCTTTCAGAACCCCGGCCCGACAAAACAGGGGCGGTTTTTCTTTGATCAAAACCGTATGTCTTTTTCATGCTTTTACCACCAGAATGCCTTGCATGTTTTCGTGGTTGGTTCCACAAATGGCGTTACACGAAAAGGTAAAGCGACCGACCTTGTCCGCCCTGAAAGAGACCAGAGTCACCTTTCCGGGGTGGATTCCATCTGTAATAAACACCCCAAAATCCTTTAGACTGAAACCATGAATCACATCGCTGCTCTTTAACCGCAAAACCACAAGATCTCCTTTTGAGACCTCTATAAGCGGTTTTTCCTCTGACCGACTTTTGTCCCCGAAAGAAAGGACGTCATATGCTTTTACATCGCCCATCAGCCAGCCTTTTTTGGCGTGTCCCGTAAGCGTGTATATCTTGGCGTCTTTATCTATCTTGTCAGCCCACACAGATCGGTCGTAAAGACTAATCATGACGGGGACCCCAAACATGACGCCGATGAGCATCAGGAGAAACAAGAAATCAAGTTTTTTCTGACCAAAATTCATTCTATACCCTCAATAGTATAAACCCCGGCCTAGTTGAGCACCATCAGTCGGCCGGATTGTTTGTCTACTCCCAGGAGCTCGACAAATCTGTTATCCTTATCTACAATTTCGGTTTCAAAAAAACTCCCAGCATCTTTCATTTCACCGATTTTAAGGCTCGGATTGACTTTCGTGATATGCTTGGCAACCAGGTCGTAGGCCTGTTCCCTGGTCATCAAAGAGGTTTTAGACCGCGAAGCATCAGGACTTCTTCTTTGAGGGACATAATCCTCCCCTCCTTTTGATCCATTCCAGCCACACGCGTTGGCCTGTCCGG
>JAUVRS010000140.1 GCA_030597505.1 Desulfobacteraceae bacterium | reverse complement strand
TCATCATTAATAACAGAAGAATCAGTTGCCCACCTGGTACCAGCCTATTAAAGGCGGCCCTTAAAAACGGCATCAAAATTCCTACCCTTTGCCATCACACCCACCTGAAACCCGCGGGTGCGTGCAGGCTCTGCCTGGTGGAGGATGAAAAAAGCGGGCGCATCATGGCCGCCTGTACCACCCCCGTATCCCCTCAGTTAACAATCCGGACGGACTCACCCATTATAAGAGACCACCGGACAAATATCATCCGCATGATGATGGCCAATCACCCGGAATCCTGCATCGTGTGTAACCAGGGTAACAGATGTGAGCTGAGGCAAGTGGCGGCCGATCTGGGCGTGGGCAAAATTGATCTTTATCCCATGCCCCATTATACAGGCCTGGAGGAGGCAAACCCTTTCATCATCAGGGACCTCAGCAAGTGTATCCTTTGCGGTAAGTGTGTGCGCGCCGACCATGAACTGGTTGTCGTGGGCGCCATCGATTACCATCTCAGGGGGTTTAAATCCCGTCCCAGGACGGTACATGAAATGCCCCTTGAAAAATCCAATTGTACCTTTTGCGGGACCTGTTTATCGATTTGTCCCACGGGCGCTTTGGTGACCAAAAATACCCGCTATGTCGGTACTCCGCAAAAAGAATCATCAACCATCTGCGGGTTCTGCGGTGTGGGTTGTTCTCTTTTGATGGGATCGGTGGGTGATCAGGTCATAGATGTGAATCCTTCCCACCGAGAAGGGACGGTGAATCAATCCACCCTATGCGTACGCGGCCACTTCGCCCATGACTTTTTAAATGCCTCAGAGAGACTGACCAGTCCGTTGATTCGGAAGGAGGGTGAACTGGTTACCACCACCTGGGATGCGGCGCTTGGGTTTGTGATTGATCGACTCAAGGCCCTTAAAAAGGAAAGTGGCCCGCAAAGTCTGGCTTTTTTGGGTTCATCAAAATGCACCCTCGAAGAGAACTATTTGTTTCAGAAATTGGCCAGATCCGTTTTTGGGACGAACAACATCGACAACATCAGTTATGGGTCAGGCAGGCCTGTCTTGGGCCTGATCGATGATAGGCTCCATGGTGGGGGTCGCATCACACACCTCTCGGATCTCGAAAAGGCCGAAGCGATTTTTGTCATCGGGGCCAATCCCATTCATTCGGTCCCGGTGGTGGGTTATTTTATTAAACGGGCTTCAAGACTGAAGCACATCCCCTTGATGGTGGCAGATCCTATAAAAACCGGTCTGGTACCTTTTTCCTCCAGATGGCTCCCCGTCGTCCCACAAAGGGATTGTGAATTGATCAATGGATTGGCCGCCATTCTTTTTTATCGACAGGCGTATGATATGGCGTTCATTGACCGGTTCACTCTAGGTTTTAATCAATATGCCGATCAGCTCTCCACCATCGACCTCGACAAAGTGTCTCGATCCACCGGGGTCGAAAGGGACGTCATGGAAAAGGCCGCCGATCTCATTGAAAGGAAAAAACCGGCCTTTGTGGTGGGGCACGGCATTTTTCAGCAGAGACATGGTGACCAGGCCATAGAAGCCCTGCTCAATCTTGCCATGATGACCGGGATCCTGGGTGGTGAGGGAAAAGGGTTTTATCTCCTCACAAGGGAGAACAACCAGATGGGGGCGTGGGACATGGGCGTGGCACCGGACACCCTTCCGGGGAGACAGCGCCTCAAGAATGACAGCGTCCGAATACAATGGGAGGATCATTGGGGGACCAAACTGTCGCCCGATCCGGGACTCGATGTGGTTCGCATCATCGAAGAGGCGGAAAAGGGGAACATTAAGGCCCTATACATCATGGGCGAAAATCCCATTCGCAGCCTCCCGCAGCCGGAACGCATGGGAAAGGCATTGGGTCAAGTGGCGTTGCTCGTCGTCCAGGACATTCTTGCCACTGAAACCAGCCATTTGGCAGACGTGGTGTTGCCCGGGGCCGCCTTCAGTGAAAAGGGGGGGGCATTCACAAACATGGAAGGCAGGATCCAGTCCTTTGAGCCTGTTGTTTCCCCGCCGGGAGAGGCAAGACCAGATTGGGAGATCTTATCGCGACTGTTCGACGACATGGGTCATCCCAAGAAATACACTTCCGTAAAGGACATCAGAGCGGAAATCAGCAGTCTGGTTCCCATGTATGAGGACTTGGGAAGGCAGGGAAGGGAGGGTTGGATCAAGGAGGCGAGTGACCTGAGTGTCTTTCGCGCTGACAGGGAGGGAGAACCGATCCGATTTTCATCGGTCCACCCTATTGATGATGACATGCCTGATATCGTGTATCCCTTCAAGGCCATTTTGGGCTCCCGACGGATCCATCTCGGAAGCGGCACAAGAACCAGCCACTCGGCTCGAATCAAGGATTTCGATCTGAAGGGAGAGGTGGAGATATCTCCCGAGGATGGGGACCGGTTGGGGGTCAAAGAGGGAGAGAAGGTCCGGATATCATCCGCTTATGGGTCTATATGGCGGGGAGTGACTCTGAATAAGGGCATCAGAGCGGGGCATTTATTTATCCCTATGGCCTTTCATGACAACGATGCAAGGCAGTTGATTGCGCTGACACAATTGGGAGAGGCTGATTCACCCGGCTGGAAAGGGTGTCAGGTCAATCTTGAAAGGATTGATTGAGGTAACGGAATGGGAAAACCGACAGAAATCGACTGGGATCGTTTGAAAGAAATTCTTCATGAACATCAGGATGAGACCTGGGGTTTGATTCCGCTATTGCAACACATCCAGGAGACGTTTGGGTATATCCCCCCGGAGGCCATCGAGCCCGTGGCCGAGGCCATGAATCTCTTTCCGAGTCAGGTGCAGGGGGTTATCTCCTTTTATGCCGGTTTGTCCCTGACGCCCAAGGGGAAATATGTCGTCAGGGTCTGTCGCGGCACCGCCTGCCACGTCAAAGGGGGGCGAAGCGTTTTGAGGTTGATGAAAAAGGAACTGGGGCTGAATGAAGGGGAAACGGGGGCGGATTACCAGTTCACCCTGGAAACCGTCGCTTGTCTCGGGACCTGTTTTTTAGCCCCTGCCATGATGGTGAACAGGACCTATTTCGGTAAATTGTCCCCGCCAAAGATAGCCACCATACTGACACAATATCAGAAGCAGCGGGGTGAAGACGAGAAAGCATGACCAAGCCTTTATCTATTGGGGAATTAGAGTGGTATCGGAATAAGATTCTCGCTCAGGAGGACGAGGGAAAGACACGCGTCCATGTCTGCATGACGGGCTGTCGTGCCTATGGGGCTGCTGAGTTTAAGACGGCCCTGGAGGATGAGATCAAAGGGCAGGGCCTCTCCGGTCATGTGGAGGTGCGCGCCACCGGATGCCACGGGTTGTGTGCGAAAGCACCGGTCATATCCATTGAACCGTTAGGGGTTCAGTACCAGGAGGTCGTTCCGGAAGACGCGGCAGAGATCGTCTCCTCCACCCTGAAGCAAAACCGGTTGCTCGATCGCTTGGTTTACAGGGAGGCCCAGTCGGGGACGCCCATCCATTACCGCAGCCAGATCCCCTTTTATAAGCGACAGGTGAGAAGAGTGTTGGCCAACTGCGGGAGGATCGATCCCACAAGTATCGAGCACTACATTGCGGCCGGTGGGTATCAGGCCATTGTGAAGGCCCTGTCCAGGATGACGCCGGAGCAGGTGATCGATGAAGTGAGTCGTGCCAAACTCAGAGGCCGGGGAGGGGCCGGTTTTCCCACGGGGATTAAATGGGGATTCACACGCAAGGCAGAAGGACGGCCCAAATATATCGTCTGCAATGCGGATGAGGGGGATCCGGGCGCCTTTATGGACCGGGCGGTCCTGGAAGGGGATCCCCACGCCGTCCTCGAGGGGATGCTCATCGGTGCCTATGCTATTGGCGCAGAATACGGGTACATCTATGTGCGGGAAGAGTACCCCATTGCCATTGAACATCTGAAAATTGCCCTGGAACAAATGCGGGAGTTGGGTTTCATTGGGGAGAACATCCTTAAGACCGGTTTCAATTTTGACATCTCACTGATGATGGGAGCCGGCGCCTTTGTCTGTGGCGAGGAAACCGCCCTCATAGCCTCCATTGAAGGGAAGCGGGGGATGCCGAGGGCCAGGCCGCCGTTTCCTGCTGAAGCGGGACTCGACGGGCGGCCGACCAACATCAACAATGTGGAGACCTGGGCCAATGTCCCTTTGATCATCGAGCATGGTGCGGGCTGGTATGCCCAGGTCGGCACGGAAAAGAGCAAGGGGACTAAAATTTTTTCCTTGGCCGGCAAGGTGGACAATACGGGTTTGGTGGAAGTTCCCATAGGCGTGAGCATCAAAGAGGTGGTCTTTGATATCGGCGGAGGCATTCCCAAGGGAAGGAAATTCAAGGCGGTCCAGATGGGTGGGCCCTCAGGGGGTTGTGTACCCGCCCAGCATCTGAATCTCCCTATTGACTATGACACCCTGCAGCGTATCGGCGCCATCATGGGCTCGGGCGGCATGGTGGTCATGGATGAAAACAACTGCATGGTGGAGATTGCCCGTTTCTTTTTGAGTTTTACCCAGTCGGAATCCTGTGGGAAATGCGCCCCCTGTCGTCTCGGGACCACCCAGCTCCTGGAAATACTGACCCGGATTACTCAGGGAAAGGGGAGAGTAGAGGACATTCAAACCATCAAAGCTTTGGGGGAAACCATATTGACCGCTTCCCTCTGCGGTCTCGGACAGACCGCCCCTAAACCGGCTCTCAGCACCATCAGCTATTTCCTGAAAGAATATGAGGACCACATCCTTGAGCACCGATGTGCTGGCGCCACCTGTGATTCCATGGTCATATCCGCGTGCCAGCATGCCTGTCCGGCCGGCATCGATGTCCCCAATTATGTGGCCTCCATTGCAACCGGGAAATATGAGCAGGCGGTTGAAATCATCCGGGAGAGAAATCCCTTTCCGGCCGTTTGCGGTCGCATCTGTATCCATCCCTGTGAGTTCAAGTGTCGCCGCGGCGAACTGGATGAGCCGGTGGCGATTCGTTCGCTCAAACGATTCGCTTCTGACTGGTATTTTGATCATTTCGAGAAGGCGGAAAAACCGTTTCCGGTCACCAGGAAACAGAAAGTGGCGGTGGTTGGCGCCGGGCCGGCAGGCCTGACCTGTGCCTACTTTTTGGCCAAGATGGGCTATGGGGTGACCGTCTTTGAAAGTCAATCGGTGGCGGGAGGCATGCTGGGGCTCACCATTCCCGAATTTCGCCTCCCTCGTAAAGTGATTCAGCATGAGGTCGAGTACATCGAAAGCTGCGGCGTGGAGATTCGCTACAACTCGCCTATCGACGCAAGGCACACGGTCAATGACCTCATGCAGGAGGGCCACAGTGCGGTCTTTATTGCGGCGGGAGCCCAATCCAGTAAGCGGATGGGCATTATAGGCGAAGAAGAAGGTCTGGAAGGTCTTTATTACGGGCTTCAATTTCTGGCCGACATACGGCGTGGCAGCCAGATCGAACTAGAGGGGAAGGTCGTTGTTCTGGGCGGGGGGAATGTAGCCATCGATGTGGCCAGAACCGCCCTGAGGGTGGGGGCCCGGGATGTCCAGATATTCTACCGGAGGACCAAAGAGGAGATGCCCGCCTGGGAAAAAGACATCGAGGAGGCTATTGAGGAAGGGGTTGTGATCAATCCCTTCTGGGCGCCCAAGCAGATCATGCATCAGGATGGTAAGATTACGGCCATCGAGTTCGCGCGCAGCAGGACCGTCTTCGATGAAGAGGGTCATTCCCACCTGGGTGTTGACGAAGACAAGACACAGCTCGTGGGAGCGGATTCGATCATTATTTCCATCGGGCAGGCACCCGATATCGGCTTCTTATCCAAGGACAGCCAGCTCGAACGGGCCCTTTGGGGCAGCCTGGTCGTGGATGAAAACAGCCTGGCCACCAACATTCCGGGTATTTTTGCAGGGGGCGATTTTACGGTCGGCCCGAGCACGGTGATAAGGGCCATTGCTTTGGGAAGGCGGGCGGCCCTCGCCCTGGACAACTACCTGCGCGGGGAGAAGGGGCGGTTGCAGATCGTTGATGAAAAAACTGGAATGAAAGAAGAAGCCGGCCTGGCACTGGACCAGGAAACGGTGGAAGAGGATAAGCCCAGGGCCAAGACCCAACTGGAGAAAGTCAAGGAGAGGGTCCGAGATTTTAGAGAGGTGGAGAAGGGCTTTAATGAAGAGCGGGCCTGTTATGAGGCCATGCGATGCCTCAGGTGTGATCTGGAGAGGGACAGGAGAGAATAGATATGATCAGATCCATTACACAAAAGAAACCGGAGGAAGAGATTGATCGACTCCTCGATGGTCTGAACCGGATTTTTATAGTGGGTTGCGGAACCTGTGTCACCCTGACGCACACGGGTGGCCGTCCCGAAGTGGAGGCGATGGGACAAAATTTAGGTGCCAAAGGTAAAATGATCACCGGAGACATGGTGTTACCTGTGGCCTGTGACAACCTGACCGGAGAAGCCTTGAACGAATATGGCCCACAGATCGATCAGGCCGATGTTCTCTTGATCATGACCTGCGCCTTTGGCGTGCAGACCATTGCCAATCAAATGAAGAAACTCGTAGTCCCTGCCCTGAATACATTGTTTATCGGTAAAGAGACAGCAATCGGACAATTTGATGAGATATGCACCCAGTGCGGTGTCTGTGTCATCGGAGAGACCGGGGGGCTTTGTCCGGTGACCTCCTGCCATAAGGGATTGGTCAACGGTCCTTGTGGCGGCACCAACGACGGGAAATGCGAGATCGATTCCAACAAGGACTGTGTCTGGACCCTCATCTACAACCGGTTGAAAGATTT
>JAUVRS010000253.1 GCA_030597505.1 Desulfobacteraceae bacterium | reverse complement strand
TCCTCGGAAGAGTGTTGCTATTCCTGTGGTTTCGCTCAATCGGCGCAGCCAAATCTGATCTAAATCTGTGCGCCAACTCTGTGAATTTATTTTTGCGCGAACCCTAACGGGGCTGAACAGGTCTCTCGTTTTTTGTTGGGACTCCTGTTGTCGTGAAAATCCCGGTTCAAACCCCACCCATTTGCAAATTCTGAAGAGCTATAGTATACAATAAACAATAGGGTTGATTTCCTGAAACTGAGGAGGAAATATTATGGCAAAAATCCTGGTTGTGGATGATGAAGAACATATCCGATATCTCTATTCCGAGGAACTTAACGAGGCTGGTTACGAGGTGATTACGGCCGAAAGCGGCGATAAGCTTCTGGAAAAAATAGAGGATGAAAAGCCCGACCTGATAGTGCTGGATATCAAGATGGTAGATTATAATGGACTGGATTTATTGCAGGATATACGAAACAGGTTCTATGATCTGCCGGTTGTGCTATGTACGGCCTATGACACCTTCAAAGAGGACGTGAAATCCATTTCGGCAGATTTCTATGTCATAAAGTCTTTTGATCTGACAGAACTCAAAAACAAAATAACCATGGCGCTGGAGGCTGCCAGCCCATCCGAATAAGAAATTGCATGGGGTCCATCGGGTAGAATTGATTAAATACACTAAATCTGGTCCTTTGGGCCGGTCAGAAATTGCCGGCCCTGTCTCAAGCATAAAGATCTTCGAAGAACAAATCAGAGTCTGATTTCCCTCCGGTTTCCGGGCGGTAGCGTGCCCATCCTTCAAAAAGTCTGCCCTTGCCCCGCGTCATTTGTGGTATTTTTCATTATTGATGATGGTAAACGCTCTGTAGAGCTGTTCCAGGAGCAAGAGGCGACTCATTTCATGGGTTAGGGTGAACCGGGAGAGGGAAAGGGACTCATGAGTCCCCTTTAGTACTTCAGGTGACAGGCCCAGTGGCCCGCCGACAACAAAGGTGATCCTTTCTTGCGTTATGGATAATTTCTGGATTTTCCCGGCAAACCCTTCAGAATCATAATGTTTCCCGTTCACATCCAGGGAAATGATATAGTCATGGGGAAGGAATCTTTTGGAAATGGATTTCCCCTCAACAGCCAAGATGTTTTGGGTCGGGGTGCCTTTTCTTATCTTGGCAGGTTTTACCTCGATCCACTCGGTGGTTGCGTAATGCCGGAGACGGCCAAGGTAGAAGGATTCCCCTTGTTTTAGAAAAACAGAACGGGTTTTGTCCACGACGATAATTTTGAGTTTGAACATCTCTAACCTCTGTGGCTGTCCGGGAAAACAAAGAGGTCTGCGGATGACAGGGGGAACCTATCTTGCCTCAAGATTCAATATCTCTGCAATTTCTGTTGTCATTTTGCGGATGAATCTACCCATTTCCTCTTCTGAAAGGGGTTCTCCTGATGAAGGAGGGGGTGATACCCCTTTGGGGTGTATTTGAACGGGTTTATTTATGAGATTCGATCTGGGGGTGACATCGAATTCAGGTCCGAAATTATTGTTGAAATACATATCTTGAAAAACTGAAAATTTGAGAATATGCGCCGTTGAGTCCAAGACGCCAACTTCGGATGAATCAATAAACCCCGACCCTAGCGCTTTTTTCAGACCGGCCACTGATTCTCCGCCCTGGGTGCCGGCAATATTCCCATTACGGTTGGCCACAATCATTGAATCCATTATCTCCTGTTCGTTTACCTGTACCACAAATATCTTTCTTTCACGGGCTGTCCTGTCATATTCCTTGGCAAGTTCGATAACCCTGGGCATGGATACGGGATTGCCTATCATGGCCGCCTGGGCAACACTGGGTCTGACGGTGACAGGCACAAAATTCCGCTTTTCGGCCGTTTCTTCCAGATAATACCGGTATACCGGATCTGCGTGTTCTGATTGCACACCCACGATTTTGGGTAATTGCTCGATGACGCCTGATTTGTAAAACTTGAGAAAACCGCTCATAACCGCCGTGATATTTCCGGCGTTGCCTATGGGAACCACAATGGCCTTATCTCCCACTTGGTAGTCAAAGTCCTGGGCAATCTCAAAGGAAAAGGACTCCTGTCCCAAGATACGCCAACTGTTTTTTGAGTTTAGCAAAGCAACATTATAATTCTCTGTAAGGCTTTCCACTACCTTCATGCAGTCATCAAATACGCCAGGCATTTCAAGTACCTTGGCCCCGCTCCCCAGGGGTTGAGATAGCTGTTGAGGGGTCACCTTCCCCTGGGGCAACAGAACTGCGGATTTTATAAAATCCCCCATATAAGACGCATACAGCGCCGCTGAAGCCGAAGTGTCGCCGGTGGAGGCACAAATGGCCAGTATATTGCCTAGAGACTCTTTTTTGGCCAGATAGTTGATATAGCTGAGGGCGCAGGCCATGCCCCTGTCTTTGAATGAGGCACTGGGATTCAGACCGTCATTTTTGAAATAAAAGTCAAGACCCACCTGCTCCCTAAGGCGATCATTTGCTTGAACCAAGGGAGTGTGCCCTTCCCCCAGGTAGATAATCAGATCCGGGGGGATGATTGGGGCAATAAACTCATAGTAGCGAAAAATGCCTTTGGTGGCCTTGTGGTTTAGCATCTTTCTGTAGTCAAATATCCTACGCCATTTTTCACCCCCTGCCTCGTCAATGACCTGTTTGTCTTTATTATTGAGCAGGAGCACACTGCCGCATTTAGGGCAGGTATATAGGAGACGGGTAATGTCAAATTCCTCGTCGCACCGGAGGCATCTATACACCATACGTCCCGTGGGTTTGGGTAGGAGGTAAGGTCTGATATCTTTCGGAAATTGATTGATTTTCACTTTTGATTCCTCACATTTTGCGGTTGCATATTACACCCTAAATTAAAGCGCCACCAGCTGCAGCCTTGTTTACCCTAACGTTGCATAAATATCTGGCCCAAAACCGCTTTGCTCGCTCTATATCAGGCCATCAAGAAACGCTGGCCCATTTTCAAGACCTCACCGTATGTTAAATACGCTTTCACCCTTGAAAATGGTCCATCGTCCCTTGCTGATCTAATCTATAGCGTTTTGAACTCAAATTTTATGCAACGTTAGGGCTTAAACAATTGTATCTTAACAGGAGGAATGATGCCTTTGGAGATATTTGATCTCAGCGGTAAGGTCGCCATGGTAACAGGAAGCACCCGGGGTCTGGGGGAGGTGGCTGCCATGGCATTGGCAAAGGCCGGAGCGGATGTGGCCGTGTGCGGTCGGAATAAAACGGATCTTAAGAGGGTCTCGTCTGCCATTGAACAGATGGGAAAAAAGTCGGCCGGATTCACCGTGGACGTGACTTCAAAGGAGAGCGTTCATACGAGCGTGGACAAGATTCTGAAGCATTTTGGAAAGATCGACATTCTCATGAACAATGCGGGAGTGAACCACCGGGTTCCCGTGCTGGATTTTCCTGAAAAGGAATGGGACCTCATTATCGACACCAATCTTAAGGGGTACTTCCTGGTGACACAGGCTGTGGCCCCCCAGATGCTGGAAAGAGGCTATGGTAAGGTTATCAACATGAGTTCGATCCTGGGGACAATCGGCCTGCCCAACCAACTGGCCTATGCCTCTTCAAAAGGGGGAGTGGACCAGATGACAAAGGTCATGGCCCTGGAGTGGGCCAAAGGGGGCGTGCGGGTAAACGCCATTGGGCCCACCTATTTTGAAACAGAGCTGGTGACTCAGATCCGTGATGACCCGGAGAGGTTCAATTTTATAAATGAACGGACTCCCATGGGCCGATGGGGCCATCTGCCCGAGCTGGAAGGGGTCGTCATCTTCCTGGCAGCCCCTGCATCCGACTTTATTACCGGGCAAACCATCCTCATCGACGGCGGCTGGACCGCCTGGTGATAGGAAGGGCAAAAAATGACATCCATATATAAAAACAGACCGTGGTTAAAAAACTATCCTGAAACCGTGCCGCACGATCTGGAGATTACACCGGATACCGCCATAGGTGACTTCATGGCTTCGGCTGCCCGCCGACCAGAGGCCCCAGCTGTATACTATTTTGATCACATCAAATCCTTTGGAGAGATCGACCGGACCACGAATAGCCTGGCCGCGGCATTTGAAGAGCTGGGGCTCGCAAAAGGGGACCGCATTGTCGTCGATCTTCAAAACGTGCCCCAATTTCTTGTGGCCACCTACGCCGCCTGGAAGCTGGGCGCTATTGTGGTCCCTCTCAACCCCATGTATAAGGAAAAAGAGCTCACCTATTTTTGCCAGGACTCGGGGGCAACACTCTTTTTCACACTCGATGAAATCGCAAATGGGCTAAACCTGGCGTTTTTGGAGGAGACCTCAGTTAAAGAGGTCATCACGACCTCTTCCCTGGACATGCTTCCAACCGACGCCCCCCCGCCTGATATGTTGCAGGGAATTGACAGGGTTCGACACACAG
>JAUVRS010000275.1 GCA_030597505.1 Desulfobacteraceae bacterium | reverse complement strand
TACCCTGCTTGGGACAAATGGCTCCGGAAAATCCACCATCGTCAAGGCCATATCCGGTATGCTCCGCTCGGATAACGGAGCCATTGTTACCGGGAAAGTGATCCTCGAAGGTGAAGACGTCACCCGAAGAGGAACGGATCATATGGTTCGACGGGGTGTCATACACGTCATGGAAGGTCGGTTTGTCTTCCCTGACCTCACCGTCAAAGAAAACCTTCTCATGGGGGCCTATTCGGTCAAAGATAGAACCTCTGTTACTGGAGACCTGGGGCGCTGGCTGGACTTTTTCCCGGTTTTAGGTGCGCGGAAAAATACGCCGGCAGGGTATCTTTCAGGCGGTGAACAGCAGATGCTGGCAATAGCCAGGGCGCTTATGGCCCATCCCAGGCTGGTTCTTCTGGATGAGCCGTCCATGGGATTATCACCCATACTGGTTCAGGAGGTTTTCGGCGTAATCTCCGATATTCGAAAAACCCATCAACTCACCTTTTTGCTGGTGGAACAAAACGTCAGAATGGCTCTGAAGACGGCGGATTACGGTTACGTCATCGAGCGTGGGGTTATCAGGCTTGAAGGAAGCGCTGAGGAGTTGAGCCAAAATAAACACCTGCAAGACTTCTATCTGGGCATCAGCGGAAACGAAAACCATATTTAATATTTATCTGAATGACGGTTTTCTTCCGGGTGGTGAAATATGTCCGAATTTTATTGTACTATCATATTACCAAATATTATATTGCTTGGGACAGGATCTCATTGGGGTGATAAATGATCTCAATTAATCGACGGAAGCTCTCGGATTCGGTCATCGAAGAGATCAAGGGGATGATCGACCGGGGCGATCTCAAGGAAGGAGACAAACTTCCCAATCAAAATGATTTTGCCGCCCAGCTAGGGGTTAGTCGTACTGTCCTTCGAGAGGCACTTCAAATCCTGGATCAACTGGGGGTAATCGAACAGCGGCCGAAATATGGCACAGTGATTCGTGCCAAGGCCGCCTTATTGTATTCCGCTCACCTGATCCCGCCGTTGATGTCTGATAACCGGGCAACTTTAGAACTCATCCAGGCCCGGCGTATTATTGAAGCGGGGTCGGCGGAACTGGCTGCGGTTAAAGCCACAAAGAATCAAATCAAGGAAATGGGAGCCCTTGTTCAAGACATGGCAAAGATGCAACAAAAGGACGATGCCATTCGATACACTGAAAAAAACATTTCATTTCATCTTTTGATTGCCAAGGCTTCCCACAACCGGTTTATGGTACATCTTCTGGTTACCATACGAGGGTTTATGGAGCAGTGGACACAAGAGTCCCTGACCGTCATCCCCGGATTGATGGATCGGTCTTTAAAATACCACAAGGCCATCTATGAGGCCATTAGAGACAAGAATCCCCGGAAAGCTGGGACCTCCATGAAAAAACACATGTCCGACTTTTTGACAAGTTTGGAACGGTATTACAAAATGAGCGGTTGGGAAGAACGAGACGGTATATCGGGGAATCAAAGACCATGACCTGCAGGTCCTTCTCTTTTTAGTGTTTGACAATTAATCTCATCTTTGGAGAGAATTCTATGGCAAAGAAAAAACGCATCGTCTATGCCAACCGCCCGTGGGAGGCTACGGGCGTCTGTAGCGGATGCCGTCTATGTGAGCTTTGGTGCTCCGTGACAAAAAACGGTGGCTTTAACCCACACCGTTCCAGGGTAAGGGTGGTTGGGGTTGGTACAGGCATAGATATTCCGGTCACGTGCCAGCAGTGCCAGGACCCAAGCTGTAAGGCAGCCTGCGAGTTCGAGGCGATCGTGTATAATGAGAAACTCAAGATCGTCGAAGTGGATGAAGACAAGTGTACCGGCTGCCAGGCCTGTGTGGGGGCCTGCCCTTACGGGATTATCACCATTGATCCGGTCTCTAAAAAGGCCATCAAGTGCGATCTGTGCGGAGGGAATGAACCGGTCTGTGTGGCCATATGTCCCTCCAACGTCCTTGCGGCTGTGGACGACATGGGAGCGGCAGGGTACACGAGACGGAGGTTTGCTGCCGTGATGGCCTTTGATGATGAGGCTCATCGCTATATGCCGGGAGGTGAAGAACCGATCCAAAAAAAACTGGAGAAGAGGGGATAGGTGCCATGTCCAGGAAAAACAGCAGCTATGCTGGAAAGATTCTAAGAGTTGATCTGACCAATGGGTCTATTACCACGGAAGACTTTGACTCCCGGTTGTCAGATCTTTATATAGGTGGTCGGGGTGTTGCCTCCAAGGTTTTATACGATGAGGTCCCCCCGGAGATAATGCCTTTTGATCCGGAAAACCGTCTGATTTTCTCTCCCGGAGCATTGCATGGTACCGGCGCACCTTCAGCCAGCAGAACGACGGTTACGACAAGGTCTCCTCTTACAGGGATGCACGGAGACGGCCACGCAGGGGCTACCTGGGGTGGGGAGCTAAAACGGGCCGGGTATGATCTCGTGATTATCCAGGGAAAGGCGGCGAAACCCGTATATCTGTTTATCGACAATGATCAAGTCGAACTTCGTGATGCCGGAAAACTGTGGGGTAGTTTTACCTCCCAAACCCACGCCAAATTATGTCAGGATTCAGACGACCGTGAGATGTGTACCGTTTCCAGTGGTCCTGCAGGGGAGAACCAGGTCCGACTGGCAGCGGTGTTTCATAATGGCGCTGACAAGGGTGCCAGTGCCCGGTGCGGTTTGGGCGCTGTCATGGGTTCAAAGAACCTAAAGGCGATTGCCACCCAGGGGACAGGTGACGTGGGTGTAGCGGATATAGAGGCGCTCAAAGCAGCCTATCAGGACTATCTAGACACCATCGCCGTAGACCCTTAGTGCCCGCCTGCCACCAAATATGGCACCTGCCGCTTTATGATGCACAGGGTCAATTACGGTATCCATGGGGCGGAGAACTGGCGTTATGGTGAATATGATTGGGAAAAACTGGATCCGGAAGTCTTCCGGAGTGATTATCAGATAAAGGCGGGGGCCTGTGTGGCCTGCCCGGTCAGATGCCGACGGGATTATAGGATCACATCCGGCCCCTTTGCAGGCACCATTGCCAAGGTGGAGTGGGAGACCATCGCTCGATCCATGACCTGCGGCATAAAGGAACCCGAGGCCGTCATCGCATGGGCCAACCTGTGCAATCATTACGGGCTGGATGTTGAAGGGACCGGCGATACAGTGGCCTTTGCCATGGAATGTTTTGAAACGGGCATTTTGACAAAAAATGACACCGATGGTCTCGATCTGAGATTTGGCAACATTGATGCGTTCCTGGAATTGTCGCGAAAGATCGCTATGCGTGAGGGAGAATTGGCTGATACGTTGGCTGAAGGAACCAAACGGGCTTCAGAAAAAATTGGACAAGGGAGTGAAAAATTTGCCATCAACGTAAAAGGTGGCGAGATGACAGCGGGTGATCCCAGGGGCATGCCGGTGAGAGCCGTCAGTTACGCCACATCCACAAGGGGTGGTGACCACCTACGGTCCAACCCTTATATCGAGGAAATTATGACTCCGGCAGAGGCCCTGGAGTGGTGGGGGAGTGAAGAGGCGGCGGACATCTCAAAGGGTCTAAAGGGAAAGGGCCGAATGCTCAAGTTCAGCGAGGATCTGGTTACAATTGCTGATGTCCTGGGACTTTGTAAGTTCGCATTTTACCGCTCAGCTACTTTTCCCTATCTTTACAAAAAAGGAGTCCACCTGGCTACCAGGCTGTACAACGCCTGCAGCGGTCGGAACCTGACCGAGGAAGAGATGCTGATGGCCGGTGAACGAACGTGGAATATCGAAAAAGCGTTTAACACCCGCTGCGGCGCCACCCGGGCAGACGATGATATCCCCGAGCGCTTCTTTAAAGAGCCCCTTTTGGGTGGGGGACCCAGCGGTGGTGCGGTGGTTGAAAGAGATAAGTTTGAAAGGATTCTTGAGGAGTATTACGAGGATCGTAAATTTGATCCCAAGACCGGGCTCCCAACACGTGCAGGACTTGAAAATC
>JAUVRS010000073.1 GCA_030597505.1 Desulfobacteraceae bacterium | reverse complement strand
GGCAACCGCTTGAGACCGTAGAACATGGTCTCTTCACCCGGAAGGTATCGATAGGTAAAAAGTGTCCCCAACCGGGAATGGTTGAGCCGCCTGGGGAGGCCGCTTCCTGCCAGCAGGGGTTTTATTTCCGAAGAAAAGACAAAGTTCCCATCCCACGTAGCGTAATAGAGGGGTTTGATCCCAAAACGATCTCGAAACAACAGGAGTTTCTGCTGGGTGGGGTCAAGAATGGCGCCCGCATACATGCCGTTCAGACGCTGGAGAAAATCGAGGCCGGTTCTCCGGTAAAGATGGAGCGCCACCTCCGCATCCCCCCTGGATACAAAACGCTCACCTTTTACGTCAGAGCGAAGTTCAATATAGTTATATATCTGGCCGTTACAAATAATGACCGACTGGTCTTTTGGACACTGAATTGGCTGCATCCCGGTCTCGAGATCGAGGATAGACAGCCGTACAAACCCAAGCCCTACCCGACGGTCTTTGACAGAGAACACAAGATCCCTTTGGTCGTCCGGCCCCCGATGCCGCTGGAGCCTCCCCATAAGGGAAAGACGCGTCAAAATTTCTTCTTCTGGAAGCGAATGAGATATTATCCCATATATACCGCACATCTCATGTTATCCTTTGCGATCTTTCGGTTGGGATAAAAACGGAACCTTTTCCGCGGGTGCCGCAGAGGCAGATTCCAAAGGAGTTTTCGAAAAACAAATAGAGGGTCGCCTGAGAGAAATCCAGCCCGATTTCTTCAAAGCATCCGTCTTGGCTGTCCCGTGGACTCTAGGACGCTGCTCCACAATCTCCCGTTTGGATCGATCTGTTTTCTCTTGGATACGGCAAGAGAAATCGGCACATGGGTATATTCCCCATTCCAGAACCCTGTCACCATATTTGTCCGACCGGTCATCCCGGCATGCACGGCGTTGTGGCCCAAAAGCAAACAAAAAACCGAGTCATGGGGGTTTGCAGGCAGACTTCTGATCATGTAACTGGGGTCAATATATTTAAGACTTATCTCTTCCCCTGCCTGTTCGAAGTATGCCCTGATATGATCTCTCAAAAAAAGGCCGATATCCTCAAGCCTTACATTTCCTGATCTATCTCGTATTTTTGTCCCCTCTATCAGGTCCTGCCCAGCCCCTTCCGCAACCAACACTACCGAATGTCCCCTACGTTTAAGTCTCTTTTCAAGGGCCCCGAGGAGGGCATCCAGACCAAAAGGGACCTCTTGGATCAGACAAAAATTGACCTGGGTTGTTGCGAGGGCGGCATTGGCAGCTATGAACCCTGATTCACGCCCCATAAGTTTCACCAGCCCGATACCGTTACGCGCCCCTATAGCTTCAACGTGTGCCCCATAAATGGCTGTCCTGGCTTGAGCAACAGCTGTTTCAAAGCCAAAGGATTTATCAACAAAAGAGATATCATTATCAATGGTCTTTGGGATTCCGATCACACTTATCT
This sequence comes from Desulfobacteraceae bacterium, assembly GCA_030597505.1. Taxonomy (GTDB): domain Bacteria; phylum Desulfobacterota; class DSM-4660; order Desulfatiglandales; family Desulfatiglandaceae; genus JABMQV01. The sequence goes on along the minus strand of JAUVRS010000073.1, from coordinate 8,266 downwards.
TTAGGTTACGTCGCGAGATTTCCTTGTAAATTTCCTGAGCACCGCACAACGTCCCATCCCCGCCTATCGTAAAGAGGATGCCGATGTGCATACGCTCCAGAGTGTCCACCATTTCTGAGACATCCTGCGGGCCCCGGGATGTACCCAGGATTGTTCCTCCCCATTGTTGGATGTTGACCACCTTTTCGGGAGTCAGCTCCATGGGAATGTGAGCGTACTTTGGCGAAAGCCCCTCGTATCCATACCGGAACCCGAATACGTCTTGAACCCCATAATGATGGAAAAGACTTAACACGATCGCCCGGATCACATCGTTCAAACCCGGGCACATGCCTCCGCAGGTCACGATCCCGCATTTGAACTTTGAAGGATCAAAATAAATCTTTCGCCTGGGACCGGCCATTTCGAGAGCAGGCAAGGGCTTCCCTTCATCTAGGATTTCCTGAGCCTCTTTCAGACTCGAATGAAACAGCACCTTGTCATCATCACCTACAAATTGCACCTCAGACATGGGCGTAGGGATTTTGCACTCACCCAGCCTCGACACCGAAAAGTCTAAATCGTTCATGTCCATAGATCTAATTTCACGCCTTTCAAGAAAAAGTTATTGGGGTAAATATCCTTCCAGGATCTTGAAAAACCTGGTCTGTGTCAACCATGGATTTTCAGATTTGGCCGCCGAAACACGCTATGTTGGTTACCCAATAGCATATTCCTTGATTTTTGATAGCAAGATGGGCCTGCTTATCTCCAGGAGCTTGGCCGCCTGTGTCTTATTGCCCCCCGTCTCTTTAAGTGCCCTTTCTATAAGGATCCGATGAAGCACCTTGGAGGCCTTTTTGATAGACAAGGTGTCTTCTGGGGCAAAATACGAGGCGGTGGTTTTGGTCCGTGTCAAGCTGGAAGGGAGTTCCGCCGGCGTAATCAATTGTCCTGCTGCAAGCAATACAGCCCTCTCAATAACATTCTCCAGTTCTCTCACGTTTCCGGGCCAGGAGTAATCCATGAGGATGGAGACTGTTTCAGAAGTAGGTCCTTGAAGGTTTTTTTTCAGCATTTTGTTAACGGTCTCTAAGAAATGGCCCATAAGACCCGGGATCTCCCCCTTTCTCTCCCTGAGGGGGGGGATATGAATACGCATCACGTTAACGCGGTAAAAGAGATCTTCTCGAAATTTTCCTTCTCTCACCATCTTATCAAGGTCCCTTGATGTGGCCGTGATAACCCTGACATTGATTTTCTCCGATCCAACTCCACCCAGAGGGGTTACCTCTTCTTCCTGCAGAACACGTAAAAGTTTTACTTGAAGAGATATTGGCAATTCACCGATTTCATCCAGAAAAATAGAACCGCCGTCTGCCTCCACAAACCGACCGGGTTTGTCCTTGACCGCATCTGTAAAGGCCCCCTTTTTATAACCAAAGAACTCGCTTTCAAGGAGGTTTTCCGGAATCCCCCCGCAATTTATGCTCACCAGGGGCTCTGATGCCCTGGGGCTGTTACGGTGTATGGCCTTCGCGGTCAATTCTTTTCCAGTTCCGCTCTCACCGGTAATGATCACCGTGGTCTTATGTTCAGCCACCTTGCTCACAAGATCGAAGACCTTGGCCATTGCCTCGCTTCGAGCGATTACATTGTCAAAGGAGTATCTTTTCTCGAAATTATTGATCCTGGTCTTGAGCGTTAGATTTTCCTTCCTCAACCCTTCCCTTTCCTCAGCCTTTTTCAGCGTCAAGAGAACCTCATCTTTTTTGAAGGGTTTGGATATATAGTCATAAGCCCCCTCCTTCATTGCCTCAAGCGCCGTTTCCACGCTACCGTAAGCCGACATCATGATAAAGGTCTTATGGGAATATTTCTCTTTTGCTGCTTTCAGGAAATCCATCCCTCCCATACGAGGCATCTTGATATCGCAAAGGATAAAACCGTAATCGGAGCCCTCCATTTTCAGAAGACCCTCGACACCGTCAGACGCGCTCTCAACAGCGTAGCCTGCCTTGCTTAACATGGCCTTTAGCATGTGGCGCATGTTTTCTTCATCATCAATGATAAGGACACTTTGTTGAGAAATAGCCACAACACACCTCAATTCTCTGGTTTTCCCTCTTGCTGGAGAGGGATATTAATAATAACGGTGGTGCCTTCCCCGGACAAACTTTCGGCACGGATGTCACCTCCCATTTCTTCAATAATCCTGCAGGACACGGACAACCCCAGACCGGTCCCCTTGCCCGGCTCTTTGGTAGTAAAAAAGGGATCAAAGATATGACTCAGTTCTTTCTTCGGAATCCCCTTGCCCGTGTCTCTGAACCTTATTTCAATTGATTCATCCTTGTCCTGGGTGCGGATGTTCAGTGTCCGGAGCTGAACGTCATTCAAGGGTTCGTCCCCCTGCATAGCATCAGCACTGTTTATGATAATGTTCAGGAAGACCTGTTTCAATTGATCGGATTCCGCCCAGACCGTGTCCCTTGCCGCATCCAATGCCATTTCTATGTTCATATGGGCCATCATGGGCTGAGGTCTGACGATACTGACCGTTTCCCTAATCATTTGGTGGATAGAACCGGTCGTCCGTTGGCCTGTCGATGGCCTTGAAAAATCGAGGAGTTGTTTGATAATCCGATTGATACGCATCAATTCCGACTCAATGCGGTCCTCGAAATCTCTCCTTTCCCCCTCCTCAAGGTCTTCTCCTTTGATCAACTCCAAATAACCCAGAACAATCCCTATCGGGTTGCCCATCTCATGGGCCACTCCGGTCGCCAGCCGCCCCACCGAAGCCGCCTTTTCTGATCTGATAATTTCCCGCTGGGCCTTTTTGATCTCTTGGTTCGCCTTTTCCAGCGAGAAAATGTGTTTTTTCAGCTCTTTTTTGTTCTCTTCAAGACGTCTGAACATCATATTAAGCGAGCGAAACAGCTGCCCGATCTCATTCCGGGGAGAATCCCCAAAGGTTGGAAGCGGCTCTCCCTCTTTGAATCGATCCGTAATGCTCAAAAGTTTATAAATCGGTTTAATCACCGTACGAGAAAGAAGAAAAACCCCAAAGAGGACAAGAATCAACGTATTGAGGGCGATATAGATAAGAATGGTCTTTTGTGACTCCCGGAGGCTCGCATACAAGGAGCCAAGGTGTCCGCTTATGGCAACAGCACCCATCAAACGCCCCTTCACAAACAAGGGGAAAGACATGTTTACCCTCTCATAAGCAGGCCAAATCACGCCCCAACTGCTCCCGTAAAAATCAAAGGCCCATTTTCTGATTTGCAGGACTTTGGCTGAAAGCGCAAGCGCGTTTTTTTCGGCCTCACCCGCCGTGGGCACGGACTTTTTTCCCGAAACCGTCGACTCATACGAACTCGGGGCCTTTACAGACCGGAACCCGGTGACCCATGGCCCGGTGTCATAAACCTTATTGCCTCCGGTTTCAACAATAAGGGCATCTGAAAACCCCCCTATCCGAATCAATTGTCTCAACTCTTCTTTAAAACCACGGTCTGAAATAAGTTTATCCCATCCTTTCTGGTCATTACCGATTTTATTACCCACCTGACGGGATAGCACATGTAAGAGAAGACGCCCTGTCTCGAGCTTGGCCTCCACCAAGTCCCTTTCTTCGAATTTCAGCATAACCACATTGACAAGGAGCATGGCGACCACAATCAGGAAGCCAAGACAGGCCATAATCCCGGTTCTCAAACTAAAAAACGAAAATCGCACGTTCAAGCCTCCCTAACGGAGAAGACCAAAATACCAACTGGTAAGCCTAAGGCCAAAAAACAGATAGATGAGGGCACCGAAGGAGAGAAATGGTCCAAATGGTATTCTGAACCTGGCCCCTTTGCCAGCCAACAGGATGAACATGCCCCCAACGATGGCACCTGTGAAGGAGGATATCAGTACGATAAAGGGCAATGGGATCCAGCCCATCCATGCACCGATCATGGCAAGAAGTTTTATGTCCCCGCCCCCCCTCCCTTCCCTGCCCGTGAGGCGTTCATAAACAAAGGCTATAAGAAAAAGGGCTCCTCCGCCGGCAACCGAGCCTATCAGGGAGTCAAGCCAGAACGTGTGACCGGTAAAAAAAGAGAACGCCCACCCCGCGGGTATCCCGGACACCGAGAGAACGTCAGGGATGATCCTGTGATGAAGATCAACAAAACTTATGACCACAAGCGTCACAGAAAACAAAAGCAAGCCAAGAAATTGAAAGGTAAACCCGTATTTGATAAAGAGCCCAAAGCACAGAAGACCTGTCATTGCCTCCACAAAGGGATACTCCCATGAGATAGCAGCGTGGCAGTGCCTGCATCTGCCCCTCAGGAGCAAGTAGCTTACGAGAGGGATGTTATCGTAAAATCTTATCCTTTTACGACACTTCGGACATGCGGAAGGTGGTTTAATGATTGATTTTCTTAAAGGGATGCGATAAACACATACATTTATAAAACTTCCCAAAGCCAAGCCAACAAAGAAAATATAAACGGCTATCAGCGAGTTCAGTTCCATATGACCAGACCCAAAAAAACGCTACTCATCTCCATCAACCCGGATAACCCTCAACAGCGGCTTATTAGACGCGTCAGTGATGTTTTGGAGAACGGGGGGCTGATAGCCTATCCAACCGACTCCTTTTACGGAATAGGGTGCGACCTGTTTAATAAAAAGGGAATTCAACTCATCTATAAGCTAAAAAACCGTCCCCTCAAGAAACCCTTTTCCTTTGTCTGTGACAGTCTTAAGGAGATAAGCCGGTACGCCCTTGTTTCCAACTATGCATATAAGACAATGAAACGGCACTTGCCCGGACCATATACTTTTGTCCTTGAGGGAACCCGGCTGGTGCCAAAAATCATGCTAACCAAAAGGAAGACAGTGGGCATCAGGGTCCCAAACAACAGGATCTGCCTTGATATTGTCCGCACCTTTGGCAGACCCATCATAAGCACAAGCGCCGGATATGATGACCCTCAATCCATAAAAGAAACCTATGGTCCTTTTCTCGATATTGTTGTTGATGGCGGGGTGCTGAACCAAAGCCCTTCAAGCGTGGTTTCGCTGGTTGATGACATACCTGAAATCCTGCGAGAGGGGAAAGGAGATGTCAGTAGTTTTCTCTGATACGCTAACCCGCAGAATCTACGCCTTCCCTCCCGTAAAGACCTATGCTCCGGTCGACCTGCGAGGGGCCAAGCCCCGGTAGACCACTCCATCTATACTCTATCCGGGTCTTGATGCCTTGGAGGAATTTATTGACAGACTCTGCCGCTGTTTCCACCAACAGATCCATCAGTCTCAGTCGGCTCTTTTTTGAATAGACCAATGTCACCGCTCCTTTGATACCCGCCATTTCCTTGGCAAGTTCCACTGCATCCTGAAAATTACCTAAGGCATCGACGAGCCCCAGTTCCTTGGCCCTGGCCCCTGAAAAGACACGGCCGTCAGCGATCTTTCGAACCTTTTCAACGGGCATATTCCTGCCTTTGGCCACCCCATTCACAAACTGCTCCTGGATATCCTGTATCAACTCGTTCAGCATCTTCCGATCCCGTTCAGTCATCTTCCGATCCGGCGAACCGATGTCTTTAAATTCCCCGCTCTTTAGGACCTCAAACCGGACCCCGATCTTATCAAGGAGACCTTCCAGTTGTATAAACTGCATGATGACGCCAATACTACCCGTAATCGTGCCTGGCGCGGCAATGATCTTGTTTGCTGCGGCAGCCACATAGTACCCGCCAGATGCAGCGACGGTTGACATGGACGCAATGACTTTTTTGACAGGGAGCGTCTTCCTCACTTCGCGATAGATTTCCTGTGTTGGCCCCACCGCTCCACCGGGCGAGTTTATCCGCAGGATGATCGCCTTTATATCTTCATCTTTTTTGAACTTGACGAGTTGTGATGTGATTGTTTGGGAACTTGAGATGGTGCCGTCAATGGGTATTACCCCTATTTTTTCATTGAATGAAAAACTTGATGAGGGCTCCAACAGTTCCAGGAAGAGAATCATGGTGCCTCCCAGCAAAAGAACGACGACCCCGAGGATCACAAAGACTGTCAAAATTGGATGTTTTCTTTTTCCCATGTCTTGACTCGGGGGCGTTGAGGCCTGTGGAAGATGGTCTGAGGCAGAAATTGAACAAGGGGATCAAAGGAAAGAAAAAATATTCACCCCCATTTTCTAGCCCTTGAAAACATGTGTGGTTTCATCAATTGAATCCCCTGACTTTTCCTCTTCGGGGGCATCAGTGTGGGCTTCCTCTCCACCTTTCATTTTTGATGTCTCAATCGCCTCGACCCCTTCAGTTTCGTCCGTTGATGCCGTCAACCTCTGGGTTTCCTCGCCCCCAAGGGGTTGTTCATCAGGTTCAGCCCCCGTGGCCTCTTCTGCCTCTTTCACCCCTGATTCCTCTTTGGGTTTAGAGTCCGCGGAGAGGGCGTTCCGCTCTGCGTTCATCATTTCTTCTTTTAAGAGTTGACCCAGGTTTGATGTGGCCTTCTGGTCGCTATTCAAATAGCTTTTCAGGATATCTTTTTCGCTACTTTCATCCAGCTTCCGTATGGAAAGACCGATCTTTTTGTCTTTACGGGAGATATTGATTACTTTTGCCTGGATCACATCATCTACTTGAAATCGAGACATGGGATTTCCCCGTTTGTCCGCAGATATTTCCGACAAATGGATGAGGCCTTCTATACCCTCCTCCAATTCCAGGAAGAGCCCAAAGTCTGTCACGTTGGTCACAGTGCCAGTCACCCGGGTTCCCGATTTGTATTTTTGGGGGATCTCATCCCATGGATCGGGTGTCAGCTGTTTGATACCCAGTGAAAAACGCTCATCATTCTTGTCAATGTTCAGGACCACCGCCTGGACTTCGTGGCCCTTTTTGTAAATCTCTGAGGGGTGTTTTATCCGCTTGGTCCAAGAGATATCGGAAATGTGGACCAGACCGTCTATCCCTTCATCAATACCTATAAAAACCCCAAAGTCCGTAATATTCTTTATCTTTCCCTCAATGGTTGTGCCCATGGGATATTTTTCTTCAATAACATCCCATGGATTCGGTTCCACTTGCTTCATACCCAGAGAGATCCGTTTCCTGGCAACATCCATGTTGAGGACCATGGCATCGATCATACCACCTACGGATAAAATCTGCGACGGGTGTCTTATCTTCCTGGTCCAGGACATCTCTGAGACATGGATCAGTCCTTCCACACCCTCTTCCACTTCCACAAATGCCCCATAGTCTGTCAGACTGACCACACGCCCTGTGAGCCGTGTGCCAATGGGGTATTTGGCCTCGGCATTGCCCCACGGGTCAGAGGCCAGCTGTTTGATACCGAGGGATACCCGCTCTCTCTCCCGGTCAAAATTTAAAACTTTGACTGAAATCTCGTCTCCGACCTGGTACACTTCGGAGGGATGTCCCACCCTGCCCCATGACATATCGGTTATGTGGACAAGACCGTCGATACCCCCAAGGTCTATAAACAATCCGTAGTCGGTAATATTTTTGACTACACCCTCAAGAACCTTTCCTTCCTCAATCAGGCTGAGGGTCTGCTCCCGAAGGGAGAGTCGCTCCGCCTCCAATATGGCTCTTCGTGAGAGGACGATATTACCTCTCCGTTTGTTATATTTTACGATTTTAAATTCATGCTCGGTGTCTACCAGAGCATCCATATCCCTTATGGGTCTCAGGTCAACCTGAGACCCCGGCAAAAAAGCCTGAAGACCGACGTCAACTGCTAGCCCCCCCTTGACCCGGGAAATAATCGTCCCCTTGATAGTTCCGTTGTTTTCATAGATTTCCCTGATCTGATCCCATACTTTCATTTTGGCGGCCTTTTCCTTGGAGAGTCTTATTGTGCCCTCGTCATCCTCTCTCCTTTCCAGAAGGACCTCTATTTTGTCCCCCACCTTGGCCGTCAAGTTGCCTTCCGGGTCTATAAATTCATGGAGACGTATTTGGCCCTCTGACTTGTATCCTATATCAACCAGGACATATTCCTTGTCAATTTGGACGATTTCCCCTTTAACGACCTCTCCCTCCTGGATGCTCTTGAGACTTTCTTCGTATAATTTTCCAAAATTATCCATTTCCTGTGAGCCTTCATCCTCAGTTTCAAGCGGATCACTGGCCATGTCTGTCTCTGTTTCTGATTTGTTGGCCGATAGGTCGTTTTCAATCAAAGTGTCCGGTTTTTCAATCTCAATGGCTTCTTTTTGTGAACCTCCATCCTTTGTTTCAAGCGG
>JAUVRS010000105.1 GCA_030597505.1 Desulfobacteraceae bacterium | reverse complement strand
GGCCCTCCGGTAAGAGATATAATTACGTACACAATGGATTTGGGTATTAGCGTGAAACTGGCGTTGCCCGCGGCCTTCATATTTTCCAGCCCTGCAAATAGTGTGTAACCGACGATAAAGTAAAAAAGGCCGTACGAAAAGAGCAGCGCAGCAATCCACGGATCCTTGAAGACGGCTGCCTCAATGACCGCGGATACGAGCACAAGGACGCCCACCATGATAACGAGGGCCCCAGTCCCCTTGGCCTCTCCATATCCCAAAAGCAATAATCCCACAGGGATCCACATAAGACTGATTGCCATAAGTGTGGCTTCTACCATTTTCCTCCTCCTTTCTCCGAAATAATGCCCTTTATCAAAAGACCCTATTTCATTGAGCTATAAATTAAGGTTTTGCTTCTTCTCGACACACTGATCAAGAGCGACTCTAATCATCTCCCGGTCCAATTCCTGGCCGATAATAGAGACTTTACTCTCGTTGGAATTGCGTACCGGTTGAGAAGAAAACTCCCCTGAGGCTAGTTCCATCAGGGTCCATTTATCACCGACCTTGAATATCCCCTTGGCCCTGACAATTTCTCCCATTCCGGATTTGGAGGCATTCAACTCCTGAAAAAGGCCTTCAAGTCTACCCTGGTCAAAGGAGAGATCACCGTAAACACAGCCAAAGGATTCATACCCCAAGGCGTCTTCCTCTTCATGAAGGTGGGGATGACTTCCACCCCCTGCCGCTGTTATTTGTGCTAAATGGTCCTCTGCTTTCCACACGTCCTCCTTTGAAAGAGGGGCTGTGGACAGGGCAAACTGATACTCGGCCCAATCCGCTGCCCCGAATTCGGTCATGAGAACTGTCATTTCGGGATTGATCGCCAATATGGCCCCCTGGGTTACCATGGCTTTCCTCTTATCGACCCTGTCGCACTTGTTTAGAAGGGCGAGCTGGGCGTTTCTGACTTGCGATTCCACAAAATGGCGGTTGGCCTTATAAAGGCCCATAAAACCGGTGGCATCAGCAATCAAAATATTATTGATCTTCTCAATGGCATCCTCAAAAAGCTCTGCCTCGACGATTGATCGGATCTGTGCAATGGTAGCAACACCGGTGGGCTCTATAATGACCCTCTCAGGGTTCATGGCGCGGCTGATTTCAAGCATCTGAGCCCTGAAATCGGCCTGAAGCGTGCAGCAGATACAACCGCTGGGCATCTCCACCACATCCCCGCCTTGACCCGTCAATAGATCACCGTCTATGCCCACATCCCCGAATTCATTGACCAGAACAACAATTTTCTCCTCAGTTCCCCATTTCTCCAGGGCCCTGATGATAAAAGTGGTTTTGCCGGAGCCCAAAAACCCGAAGACAATATCAACAATCATTCCCTTAACCTATCCTTCATCTTTTTCTTGTTATCCGTTCCATTTGCCCCGCATGGCTTCCCAGCTCTCGCCCTCTGTGGCGTCCTCGGCCATTCCCGGTGCCTGGCTTGCCTCTTTGCCCCAGACCCCTAAGTCATAACCGGTTACATACTCCTCGCAGACCGCTCCCCCACCGCAGATAAAGGGGATAGCCAGACCGGCCGCCTCGAGCTGATGGGCGATCTTTGGAAAGGCGGTCATGGTGGTGGTCATCAGGGCAGTACCTGTGACCATAACGGGCTTATGTTCCTTGCACGCGGCCACAACCTTTTCAACCGGAACATCAGCGCCCAAGTCCACAACCTCATAGCCATTGGCATTGAGCAGGGCATTGACGATAACCTGTCCGATGTCGTGGATATCTCCTTCGGCCGTATGGGTGACTACCGTGGACTTTCTGTCCATGGCTTTACCCATTTTTGCCTCACACTTGGCGATTCCCACATTCATGGCGTCTGAGGAGAGGATGACCTGAGGAAGGAAATACACCCCCTCATCCCACAGACGGCTTACCTCGTTCATACCCGCGATCAAGGCATCGTTGATGATATCGATGGGCGATTTTGATCCCAGGGCCTTTTGGACGGCCGGCAAGATCCCCTCATCATCCCCCTCCACAACGAACTTGGCGATCTCCTGCAAGGTCGCATCTTTAGAAACCTCCCTGGCTTCCCCTGTGACCTCACCATCAATGTCGTAACGTTTAAAAATGTTAGAAAAATCATCTAAATATCTCATTTCGTCCTCCTTCCTTTTCCTCTGTTTAAGGTATATAAAACGGCTCCGGCAAAAGCCACTAATATCCTTCAGACAACTAATGGGCCTTGGCCACGTCCACCATGGCCAAGAGGTTTTCCGTGGGCGTGCCAGGCGCAACCGCACAGCCCGGGGCCAGGATCTGGATGCCATCAGCAATAGACTCCTCGCAACCCTCTTTGACCGTATCTGCATCTTTCATAAAGAGGGTCGTAGCAGTATCTACTCCACCCATCAAGATAATTTGGGTTCCGCACTTTTGGCGTGCAAGTCTGGCATCGGCTTTTGGTTCTAAACTCAGTATCTCTGCCCCGGTCTGACCCATCCATTCCACAATAGAGTCCACATTCCCACAAATATGCAAAATCTTGGGGACGGGGATGGCGTCAAATTGTCTTTTTTGATATTCCAGCTCGATGTCTCTGTACGTCTTCGGGGCAATGAGTTCTGGCGACGCAGTCATGTCTTCACAAGAGATAATATCGGCGCCGGCATCTATGAGCGCCTTGGCCAGTGCCGTCCCGGCCTTCTCTGCCACCTCAAGAAAGGGCCGGATCTTGTCAGGCGCCTTGAAGGTGGCCTTGAGAATGGGAACAGCATCCAAAAGGGATCCCGCAATGGTAAAAGGCCCTATGATCCCTGCCACAATGGGTACCTCGTCGCCCACCTCTTTTTTGAGAATTTTCACCGCTTTGAGCAACTCCGGTATCGAGCCCCTGGAGAGAAAGTCATCCGGAAACACAGGGGTGTCGTCCAGTTTGTAAGGGGGCGGATGTTCGATCCCCGGGATGCCTTCTCCACCTTCAACGGCTTTTGCCGGTTTATATGTACACCCGAGGGCGACCGCCTCGAATGTCTGGCAAAATGGCACCCTGACCGCATCAAAACCGAGCACTGTATAAGCAGCCAGGGCCTGTTTTGCCATTGTCTCCCCCTTTAGATGGCCTTCCGGCCAAAAGGCCTGTACCTGCTCCATCTGATCGTAGGTTGGCGTGGAATTAGCCCCGAAACAGGGCATCCTGTCCGGGCTTTGATGATTCAAGACAGCCATCACTCGCTCTTTAGAGTTCATTATAGCTCCTCCTTTGGTATAAATTTGATGTTTGGAATATTGTCAGATAGGTATGAATAGTGGAAAAAATGCGCAACTGAGAGGTTGAATAACAATTGGAACACACCCAATTTCCCTATAGCCGCCTGAGGCGCCTTCTTTCTGAATGTCCACCTCATGCTGCCAGCAGAATTGGTTCGCAAGAACGTAGATTTATCGCACACGAAACGTCTCCTCCATTAAACAGAAGCTCTGCTAAGTAAAAGACAAAACGAACAAAACAAATGGTCCGCTGCAATATAAAAGCTATAGCTTACGACAAAGCGTGGAATCGAACATCAGGGATTGAGGTATTAAAAAATCCTCAAATGGGGGGACACAGCCTTCACCCTCGAAAGAGCTATATCCTTATTGGGCAGGTGATCCTGACTTGCGGCTTCCCATCATGCGCTCAGCACTAAGTGCCTGACAGTGGCTCGTTGCAGATTTCGCTCTTAGGAACAAATAAAAATGGATGGCTCCAAAGAGCCCTTTCCTTTTTGAATGACTCGGAGAAAAAGGATAAGGTTGCCGCTCACAGTTGCGGGGCAGCGATGGTTTTTCACCATCTTCCCTACCTTGAGAGGTCACATAATTTTAATGATTCCTCCCACTTTCGGGATTACATCTTTTAATGATTTTTCGGTCCTGTCACCTCCTTACGTTACGAGTCATGAGTTCTTCAAACAAAAGTATAATTGCAATTTCGATGCCAGGCAACTGTAGCATCCAATCTGACCGCTAAAATTGAAAAAATGTCAGGTAGAGCGCGGCTTTAGGAGAAGTGTCTTGAAGCAAACTGCACGTTAGAGTTATGTCATCAAAGTCGTTAAAATTCAAAGGAAAGTAGGCTTGTTTTGATATTACCTGTTATTTCATATAGTTATCTGTATGACATCAATGTCGCACTCTGACATGTGGTTCCGAATTGACTTTTGACCTGAGTCTGGCGTAGTCCAGCCCGTAATAGTTGATCTTGCGCCAGAAGGTTCGGGGGTTGACTCCTGTCCCTTTTGCAGCTTTCGATACATTTCCATTATACCGCTTCAGGGCTTCAAAAAGGTATGCCTTCTCAAATCGGTTGACGACAATAGACCGAGCCGTTAAAAAAGGGATATCAATATTGATATTGAGCAATGAGTCCCCCATCTCCGTACCCTGGTTGTCCAGAGAAAAAATAACGGCATCAATGGTATCACCGTCCGTGGTAACAAAGGCCCTCTCCAAGACGTTTTCAAGCTCCCTCACGTTTCCAGGCCAGGAATGCTGCATCAATTGGTCCATGGCCCGCACCGAAATGTGCCTGATATTTTTGTTCAGGTTCTTATTGAAAAACCGGATAAAGTGTTTTACCAGAAGAGGGATGTCCTCGATCCTTTCCCGCAAAGGGGGGATATGAATTGGAACCACATTAAGGCGATAGAAAAGCTCTATTCGAAAATCGCCACTTGCGATTTTTTCCTTTATATCGCGATTGGTGGCTGAGATCAGCCTCACATCCACATCAATGGGCTGATTCCCTCCGACCCTCTCCAGCTTTTTTTCCTGGAGGACTCTGAGGAGTTTAACCTGCATATTAGAGGATATGTCTCCCACTTCATCCAAAAACATGGTTCCTTTTCGCGCATATTCGAACTTGCCCTCCTTCCTGCGGATGGCGCCGGTAAAGGCCCCCTTTTCGTGACCAAACAGCTCCGTCTCTAACAAGGTTTCTGCCAAAGCCCCGCAGTTTATGCTGACAAACGGCTTATTTTTTCTGTGACTATTGAAGTGGATCGCCTTGGCCACCAACTCCTTACCAACCCCTGTTTCGCCGGTGATAAAAACCCGGGCATTGGTGGCAGAAACCTTCTTGATCAGGTCATAAATAGCCTGCATCCTGTGACTTTTGCCGATAAGGTTTCCAAAGGAATATTTTCGATTCACTTCTCTTCTCAGATCCCTGAGTTCTTGCAAAATCTCTCTTTCTTTGAGAGTCTTTTCTATGAGCAAAAGCAGGGATTCCGGTTCGAATGGTTTCTCTAAATAGTCGCTTGCTCCTTGTTTGATGGACTCGACTGCCGAGGAGATGGAGCCATAAGCGGTCATGATAATGCCTGAGATGTTCGGGGCTATCTTGCGCGCTCTTTTGAAAAGCTCCAATCCGTCCATCCCAGGCATCTTCATATCGGCTAACAAGATGTCAAAGGATTGAGACGATAGTTTGATCAGGGCCTGGTCGCCTCTGTGGGCAATGCCTACGTGGTAGTCCTCACTTTCCAATATGGCCTGGATATGCTGACAAATCGAAACCTGGTCATCAACGACGAGTATTTGATGGCTCATTTCTATCACCTCTCGCTACTTTTTCTGTTTTTTCATCTGTTGTTCCATCCAGGGGCAGCAGGATGTGCATAGTGGTTCCCTTTGCTTGAGGATTGCAATCCCCGTCAATGTCCCCGGAAGGCCTTGGGGCAAGATGGGGGCATGGGTTATTACATACCCACATTACACCATTATGGGCCTCCACAATCCGGTGGGCCAAAGACAAACCGAGTCCGGCGCCGGAACCTTTCGTCGAATAAAACGGACGGAAGACATTTTCTGTCTCAGAAGGATTGACGCCGACACCGGAATCACTGATTGAGATAAACACATGTCCCAATCTATTGGAAGAAAAACCAGTGCTGAGTAAAAGGCGCCCACCATCCGTCATTGCTTCCAAGGAATTATGGATGACGTTTTGAAATACCTGGCCTATCAATAGGGCATCCACCTGGAGAGGTGGAAGTTTTGGGTCAAAGTCCTCTTCCACCCTTATGCGGTTTTTCTCAATCAATTCTTGGAACATCTTCGGGGTTTCCCTCAATATGACGTCTATTCGCTGGAAGGATCTTGTGGGCTTCATGGTCTTGGTATATTGCAGCAACCCCGTGACAATTTGATTCAGATTGCTGATTCCATTTGAGAGGTCCCCGAAGATTGCTGCCAAGTTCTCTCGGCCCCCTTTCAAAAAGAGAGTCTCCTTGCGTGACTGATCCGCTGTCTTCTGGACCTGGACGTCCAGTTTTAAGGCCTTCTCTAAACGCTTGGCTCCCATAAGAATATTGCTCAAGGGGTTTCGAATTTGATGGGCAATATCGCCGGAGAATTCTCCTAATAGAGCTAAATCTTTGGCTTTTGTCAGTTCTGCCTCCAGCCTTTTTTCTTCGGTAATATCTCTCCCCACTCCCTCAACCCCAACAATTCGGTTGGTAGAACTCCTCTCTGGGTAAATGGTCAGAGAGATAATACGGTTTTCATGTCCCTGGGTGAGTTGCCGATACTCGAGGTCCTTTATCAATGGCAATTCGCTATTCAGTATCTTCTTAAAGGCTGTCCGCACCCGATCCCGGTCTTCCTCAGCCACTATTTCATTGGCCAGGATGTCGCCACGATAAAAGGTCTCCCTGGAATATCCGGTCAGTGTCTCCATGGCCTTGTTAACGAAGACAAGCCGGTTTCTCCGGTTGACCCGAAAAATAATATCCTTCCTGTGTTCCACCCGAATTCTCTGCCTTTCTTGTATTTGTTCAATCTGACTGGTCTTTTCTGTGATCTTTTTTTCCAGAAAATCACTCATCTCGACACTGGATGTGTAAGCACGAGCGTTTTGAATGGCAACCGAGGCCGCACTCCCCAAGGCCTCGGTAACCGAGAGATCGTTCCGATCAAAGGGCCTTTTCCCTTTCTCCTTTCCCAGGAGGAGTAGACCCAGCGTTTCCCCTCTCAGCTTTAAAGGAACAGCCATTAAGAAATGGAGGTTTCTCTTTTGAAGATAGGCCTTGATATCTTGTCCGATTTTCCTCGTGTGATTAATACTCCTGATTAAAACCGATTTGTTTTGGGATACCATAAATTCATATAGATCTTTTAACTCCTTTGGATGGATCTCTTTGAAGGTCCTTGATTTTAAACGTCTCCTGTCCCCATTTATCTGATATGTGGCTTGAGTCATAGGGACTTTTGTTGTGGAAAACAGATAGACCTCGCATTGTTCCCCAGTAAGCTTGGCCCCTTCCTCAGCCACTGATTTTAAAGTCTTTTTCAAATCGAGTTTTTTGTGAAATCTTTTAATGGAGCTGACCAGAAATGCGGCCTCCCTTTTTTTCTGCTCGGTCTGGCGATAGAGGTTCATATTTTCGACGGCCATACCCATTATGTTAGCCATCCCGGACAGCAGTCTGAGACTACTTTGGCTAAAGCTCTCTGATGACTTGTATAGGAGGAGCAATACCCCAATGTTGGCTTCCTTTGAATTTGCCGGAACACCAATCAATGTCCTGATCCCTCCTTCATCCATTTTTTCGGAGTTTGTCTCTTTGAAAACCGGCCTCAGATCCTTTACCAACGGCTTGCCAAGGGTAATGATATCATGCAGAAGGTCTTTCTCGAACTTCTTCAGGAATCTTTTTAGGAAACTGGGGTCAAAGGAATTGTCCATGACATCCATGGCGGATAATTCTAATTTGGAGGTTCTTGAGTCCTTAACATAGACGACAATACTCGAGGCCTTGAATACCTCCCTGACCTTGGTCATGGATTTGCGCAGGGATTTGTCGAATTCCAATGACTGGTTTATTTTGGTGGATATTGCGGTAATAGCGTATAGTTCTTTGCTGAGCGACGTAACCTGTTGCAGCATCTCCCTGTTATTGGCTGTCATATTTTGTAGTT
>JAUVRS010000328.1 GCA_030597505.1 Desulfobacteraceae bacterium | reverse complement strand
GATCGACTCGAAGACCTGAAAGGGGTGATCTATCAGGCCAAACTGGGGACCTCCTTTGCAAAGGTTGAGCGTTTTACCAGATTGGCTGAATATCTGGCCGCGATGGTGCTCCCGGATGAAATGGACCCTGTGAAACTTTCAGCAAGGCTTTGTAAATGTGATCTTGTTACCCAGATGGTGACAGAATTTCCCAAACTTCAAGGTATCATGGGGGCAGAGTATGCAAGGCTCGAGGGGTGGTCTGAAGATATCTGCCTTGGCATATATGAACACTATCTTCCCCTGCGCTCGGGCGGGGGACTCCCCACATCTCGGGTTGGGGCTATTGTGGGGCTGGCGGACCGGATGGATACCATTGTGGGGTGTTTTGCCATCGGTCTTGAGCCGACCGGAAGCGCAGACCCTTTCGCGCTTCGCGGACACGCCCTCGCTGTAATAAGAATCATTGAGGATACGGGATGGGATTTGCAGCTGTCACAGTTTATTCAGAAAACCATTTCGGTTTTATCAGAAGAGATGGCGCTTGATAGCGACGAAATCCTCCCCAAGGTGGCGGGTTTTTTTAAGGAACGTTATAAGAACATGATGTTGGGGGCGGGGTATGAATCTGATCTGATTGAGGCTGTTATTTCACTGGGGCTGGAGAGAATCAGCCCGTTGCGCAATAGGATCGATCAACTCAAAAAATTTGCTTCCGAATCGGATGAATTTCAGGAACTGGCCCTGACGTTTAAGCGTGTTAGCAACATCCTCAAAAAACAGACAAGTTTATATGAGGTGGCTCCCGCCTTATTTCAAGAGGCCTGTGAATCCAGCCTGTGGGAGGTATATCAATCCTTAAAAGGGGAGGTGGGTAGGTCCCTTGACAAGGGTGCCTATTATGAGGCACTTGAGACCATGGCGGGTCTTAGAGAACCGGTGGATCTGTTTTTTGATGGCGTAGAGGTTCTCACCAAGGATGACAAAATGTTAAAAGAAAACCGCGTGGGAATACTGCAGCACGTGGCTGGTCTTTTTATGAGGGTTGCAGACCTCTCTAAATTTTCCATATAGGGCGATGTTAACAGATGCTCTGTTGTTCCCGGGAGACGTGTTCCTCCTTCGGACACTTGGCTGTCTGTTTGGCGTTTGGATTTTAGTCCGGTTGTCTTGGCCGGTTACGGTTTTTTGATCAGGATATAGAGTTCCCCTTCGTGTTTCAGGTGGCCTGCGGCTATTTCAGCATAAGAGCCGCTTCCAAACAAGAGGTCAGCCCTGCCCGCCCCTTTTATTGCCCCGCCCGTGTCCTGGTTTAGGACAAAACGTGAAAAGGTGGTCCAACCGGTGATATGGTTGGAGCCATCCAGTGTTGGTTTTTGAGAGGTTATAAAGGCCAGGGCCCCCTTTGGGAAAAGATTTGCGTCCAAGGCAAGAGATCTCCCAGGGGTGACCGGAATATTGATGCTGCCCAAGGGGCCATTTTTGAGGACCCGGAAAAAAATGTATGAGGGATTGTAATTTAGCACCTCTCTTACGACCCGAGGGTGTGTAGCGAGATATCTCCGGATGCTCTGCATGGAGAGTTCCTTTTGTGTCAGATATCTCTTATCCATCATGTAGCGCCCAATACTGCGGTAGGGTCGTCCATTTGATGCTGCATAACCAACGGAGATGGTATCCCCGTTGGACATCCTCAATCGACCAGAACCCTGTATCTGAAGAAAGCTTACATCCACCGGGTCTTTCAGCCAGGCGATTTCCAGACCGCGCCCTTTGAGTATCTTTTGGACTTCGATTTGGTCCCTGGAATAGTAAGGTACCACCAGACCGCCATCAATTCTGGCAACGATTTTCTGGTTGTTAAAGGCTTTTTTGAAAAGTGATAGGTCGATTTTCACCAAATCGGAAGGTTTTTTGTAAATGGGATATTTGAAGAAATCGTCAGGTCTCAGCCTGGCGTCAAAGATTGGCTCAAAGTATCCGGTAAAAAGGACGTTGGGGTTTCCCACACGGCCGGCTGCCCGATAAACCTTGAAATTTGCCTTGAGTTCCCTGTTTAACCTGTCATGGTCCGGGGTTTCTGTGATGAGTTTCAAAAAGGCTTTCTGACTTTTTTTTACCTCCAGACAGCTAAATCTATCAGGCCCGTAAAAAAAGGTTTTTTCCGGAGCGAGCCGATTCAGGTATTCGATGTTTCTTTTTGTGGCCAGAATCAGCGAATCCAATTTGATGTCATCTTTAAAGGTAGGATAGAAAAACCTGACCGGCACAAGGGCCTCTTGGGGGGTCACGGCTTCCTTTTTCAGGGCCGGATAGCAGCCCAAAATAAATAAAGCGTTTAGGAAAACGAAAAAGCTGAAGAAAGGTCTTGTTGGGTTTATCATTGCCGCCGTAGAATTAGAGAATGAAAGTTTTGTAAGTTCTCAATAAGTTCAGGCACCCGAACCCCATTCCAGAAATCCTATTATTTCTCCCGGACTTATTGAGAAGTTGTAAATCTTGCTGTCAACGGAAAAGGCAATATCATAAAAACGGATTTTTTTCAATCAACTGGGATTGGATGGGTGAAGCTGCTTTTTCCTGGTGTTGATTTTGGGAGGTAATGGGTGTG
The DNA here is from genome assembly GCA_030597505.1 of Desulfobacteraceae bacterium. Taxonomy (GTDB): domain Bacteria; phylum Desulfobacterota; class DSM-4660; order Desulfatiglandales; family Desulfatiglandaceae; genus JABMQV01. The sequence continues at coordinate 437 of JAUVRS010000328.1, read as the reverse complement.
TCTTTTTTTACACACTGCGGGGAGGGGGTGGATTTTTTTGATGAGGGTTCGAGATGTCGACAAGACGATGCGCCAATTAAATCAACATGATAGGGGTTTTGTTTGATTTTTGTCTCCTATTTGATTGTTGGCATATTATTTGCATGTAGCCAAACCGCATAGCCATTTTGACTAGTGTTAGGAGCAAATCGTGGATTACAAACAACGCACGTTAAATGGAGAGGTTCATTGTACGGGTATAGGGCTTCACACCGGTGCAAAGGTCAAGATAAATTTGAAGCCGGCCCCGGGCGATACAGGTGTAAAATTCATAAGGACTGATCTGGCTGGTCATCCGGTGATTGATGCCCGCTTTGATAATGTTTTTGACACTACTCTCGCAACGACCATTGGCTTAAACGGCTGCAGGGTGGCCACTATTGAGCATCTGATGGCTG
>JAUVRS010000286.1 GCA_030597505.1 Desulfobacteraceae bacterium | reverse complement strand
TCTTTATTGTCGGTTCGGGAGGGGTGTAGCTTGCCTCACCCAAATATCCTGCGATCCAGGACCCGGCATAAAACACAAGAACCATGATTAAAAAAACCGCTCCGCCGTAAAAAAGCAACAGGCGTAGTCGGCGGAAGAGCGTCCTGTTTCTTCTATTACGCCCAAGGTTGTTGCTATAATCCTTCCAGTCAATGGAATAACGTCCCATATTGTCCTTTTCTAACCCGGGCCAATGATGTCGACTTCAGGTATATAAGGTTTTAAAGCCTTGGGTATAGCAACGCTCCCGTCTGGTTGCAGATAGTTTTCCAGAATGGCCACCAGTGTCCTCCCAACGGCCAGACCCGAACCGTTCAGGGTGTGCACCAGTCCTGTCCCCTTGCCCTTATCTCTCTTAAACCGGATTTCGGTACGTCTGGCCTGAAAATCTTCAAAATTGCTACATGAAGATATCTCTCTGTACAGATTCTGCCCCGGGAGCCACACCTCCAGATCATAGGTCTTTGCAGCCGAAAAACCCAGATCTCCCGAGCAAAGGGTCACCACGCGGTAGGGAAGTTTTAGGCGTTTTAGGATTTCTTCTGCATTTCTCGTCAGGGTTTCCAGTTCCTCATAAGAGTTCTCGGGCAGCGCAAATTTAACCATTTCCACCTTGTTGAATTGGTGCTGTCTTATAAGACCGCGTGTATCCTTGCCGTACGAACCGGCCTCTGACCGAAAACAGGGGGTATATGCCACATAATATATGGGAAGATCCTTTTCTGCCAAAACCTCCTCCCGGTGAATGTTGGTGACAGGGACCTCGGCAGTGGGTATCAGATAATAATCCCATCCTTCAATCTTAAAAAGATCCTCCTTAAATTTTGGCAACTGGCCCGTCCCGGTCATGGCAGTGGCGTTTACCATAAAAGGGGGAAGGATTTCCGTGTATCCATGCTCCTTTGTGTGGACATCAAGCATAAAGGAAATAAGCGCCCTTTCAAGCCGCGCGCCCAGGCCACGGTAAAGGGCAAACCTGGCGCCCGCAATCTTTGCGGCACGGGCAAAGTCAAGAATACCCAGCCTTTCGCCTATCTCCCAGTGGGGAAGGGCCTCAAAATCCATTTTTGGTATCTCACCCCAGGACCTCACCACGGGGTTATCATTTTCATCCTTTCCAATGGGTACGGATTCGTGGGGGATGTTAGGCATAACCATGAGCAACTGATCCAGTTCTTCAAGAAACCGGGAAAGTTCCTTTTCCTTTTCTTTGATCTCGGATGAGACATCCTTCATTTGGGTTATTATTCCAGACGCATCCTCCCCTCTCTTTTTCATGGCCGCTATCTCTTCGCTGACCTGGTTCCGTTTATGGCGTAACTCCTCAAGAGTCGTTAACCGCTTCCGTCTTTCCAGATCCAACTCCTCCAATCGGGAAACATCCAGATCGTAACCCCGGTTACTGATCATCTCTCGAACACTATTCAGGTTGGATCTTATAAACTTAAGATCAAGCATCTAAAACACCTCGACAATCGGTGAAATTTTTGGTTCGGCAGGTTGTTAGGCCGAAAATGAAAAAAACAAATTCAGGATTTTTCTACATGATAAGCGAATAATGGTCAAACCTTTTAAGAAAATATTTTGAGATTGATATTCTTTAAACAAAGTGTTATAAATATTGGTTTATTTGAAATAAAAACAGCTAGTACTACCTTTTTTATTAAACGATTAATAATATTCGAGCGATTATGACAATATCCAGTAAAGAAGAAAGCCCAAATCTCATCTGGGGGCTATTTAGTTCCATCAGGCTGGCGATTGTGCTCCTTATCATCCTGGCAATCGCCTCCATTTTGGGGACAGTTATCCCCCAGCAGAACGGGGCTGAGGAGTTCGCAAAACAACTTTCTCCAGCAATGTTGCGGCTTTTCCAAACCCTCAACTTTTTTGACATGTACCATTCCCTCTGGTTCAGACTGTTGATAGGACTTCTTTCCCTGAACCTGATCGTGTGTTCAATAAATCGATTCCCAAAAACATTGAAAAAATTTAGTGCGCTGCCGAAACCGGACCGGAGCAAACCGTTTGAAAATCTGCCGTCAACACAGACCTTTCGGATAAAAGGGAGTTTGAAAGGGACCTCCGAAACGGTTGCCCGGTTTTTGAAATCCAAATACAAAAAGATCCAGGACAAGGAATCCCAGAAAATTCACTACTTTTATGGCGAAAAAGGTCGGTTTTCCCATTTTGGTGTCTATCTGGTTCACTTAAGCATACTCCTTATTTTGATTGGCGCCCTTGTGGGTTCCTTTTTCGGTTTTGCAGCCTATGTCAACATCCTGGAAGGGGAGCGTATAAACACTGTGACACTCAGGGAGGGAAACACCCCGCTTAGCCTTGGATTTGAGGTGGCGTGTGACAAATTTGTCGTGGATTTTTATAAGAACGGCGCCCCAAAGGAATACCGATCAGACCTCAGGTTTTTTGCCGACGGAAAAGAGGCCGAAAAGGCAATCGTCTTGGTAAATCACCCCGCCCAATTCAAGGGAGTTACGTTTTATCAGTCCAGTTACGGATCTGTCCCCGGGGGTAAAATCCGTCTTCGAATATCAGGCCCCGAGACCGACTCCAAAAACACAACCATGGTCATTGAGGTCAAGAAACTGTACGACTTGCCGGGCAGAGAGGGGAAATTTAGGATCAAAAATATCAAAAACGACATTATGAAGGCGGGGCCCGCCGTGCTCATCTCCGTACAATCCGGAGAAGGAAAGGTGACAGATTTCTGGGTTTTCCAAAACCAAGAAATGCTCAAGAAAAGATTACCCCCCCAAATGGCCAATTCCCCCAAGTTTGATGCCTCCCACTTTAAGCCCTACACATTTTTTCTGGATGGCGTGCAGCCGAAGTATTATACGGGGCTCCAGGTCAGCAAAGATCCAGGGGTGCCGATCGTCTGGCTGGGGGGTATTATAATGATGCTGGGGTGTTTCATGACCTTTTTTACGTCCCATAGGAGGGTCTGGGTCCAGGTATCAAGAATTGGGAATGGCATCAAAATCAGCGTGGCAGGAACGGCCAACAAGAACCCGATTGGGCTAAACAGACACCTTGAGGGACTTACAAACGACCTCAGGAACAGATTAGATAAAAGGGAGTCATAAAGCATGCTAAGCTCCACTATCCTCAGTTATATAACCTTTGTATATTTTGTTGCCTTTTTTCTTTACCTTTTAATGATGGTTATGGGGAAGGAATATTTTGGCCGGGTTGCCACTTTTGTTACACTTGGGGGACTGGTTATCCAAACGTTCGCCATGATCCTCAGGTGGATTGAGTCCTATCGTCTGGGTATCGGGCACGCACCCCTTTCAAATTTGTATGAATCCCTTATTTTCTTTGCCTGGACCATCGTGGTTCTCTATATGGTCGTTGAACTAAAAACAAAGACCCGGACCCTCGGAGCATTTGTTACCCCCCTGGCATTTCTGGCCCTGGCTTACGCCTCCTTCTCACCCAACATCCAAAGCCATATCCAGCCGCTGGTCCCCGCGCTCAAAAGCAACTGGCTCATTGCACATGTGATCACCTGTTTTTTTGGTTACGCCGCCTTTGCGTTGTCTCTGGCCTTGAGTATCATGTATCTCATCAAACTGTTGGAATCCCCCCGGACAAAAAGCATATTCCTAAAACTCATCCCCCGGCTAAACCTCCTTGACGAGGTAAACTACCAGATGGTCGTGATTGGATTTCTTATGCTGACCCTCGGGATTATCACCGGGGCTGTCTGGGCACATTCAGCCTGGGGAAGCTACTGGACGTGGGACCCCAAGGAGACATGGTCCCTTATCACCTGGCTGATATACGCCTCGGTGATCCACTCCCGT
>JAUVRS010000097.1 GCA_030597505.1 Desulfobacteraceae bacterium | reverse complement strand
GGAAGGGCAGAGTGTAAAGGCTACAGGGTCATCGTCTCGGGGTGGTTGCTGTTACAGTCAGATGACGCTGAAGATGACCTGAAGACTGGATGCGAAAATGTAAAGTTATTTGCAACCACTCAGGTTCAGCGGTTCCCCGCCCTGCGGGATCTTCGACAGAGATTCAACGTTCAGGGTTAAGGACAGGGACGGCAGTGAAGACCTGAAGTGCTCGTTAAAAATGCTCATTTCCAAAAATAATTGCCAATTTGGTTCCAAATTTTGGATTAGGCCTTACAAAGCTGACACTTTTCTCGTAAATACGCATCTAAAATGCAGTCCGGGGACGAGAATGGAACCTTGAACCCCTGAACCGTGAACCCGATAACCTAAGTAGTTACAGTTATTTTTGCGTAAGCCCTGAGCAAAAATAGGAAAAGGATAGGAGAAGGAACAATGAAGATAGCGGTTGTAGGTTCGGGGGCACTGGGCGGATTCTTTGGATTCACTTTTGCTGTTCAAGGGCAGCAGGTCACCCTGGTGGATGTGGACACCGAAAAAGTGGCGGCCATCCGGAAATCGGGGCTGACCGTTTCCACCCGGGAAGGCGAGAAAAACGCCACCATTCCGATCACCGACAGGGTGGACGAGGTGGGACAGGTGGATCTCGTCTTTTTATCCGTAAAATCGTACGCCACTCATGAGGCTGCCAGGTCACTAGAGCCGCTTTTGGGGGATCAAACCCTTGTCATGTCCATACAGAACGGAATCGGCAACGTGGAAAAAATTGCAGCCGTGACAGGGGAAGACAGGGTCATCGGCGGTATAACGGCCCACAGTTTTCAGATGTTGACCCCTTCCCATATCCGTTATGTGGGCGGAACGGGCCACCTCCATATAGGGAAGATCAAGGGCGAAAACACTTCGCGTGTCCAAGAGATTGCTGATATCCTCAGCAACGGGGGGGTTAAGGTGGAGGTCAATAAAGACATCCAGGACTATATTTGGTACAAGCTGCTGGTCAATACCCCCATCAATGCCATTGCCGCCATCACCCGTTTAAAAAATGGGGAGATGGCGGAGAACAAACAGGTCCATGCTTTGATGCGGGTGGTGGCGGACGAGGCGCTTGCTGTGGCAAAGGCTCAAAAAATCCGAATCCTTATGACAGATCACCCGGTTGATGTCTGTATTCCGGCCTTAAAGGCAGCCTCCGAAAACAAGGCCTCCATGCTCCAGGACGTTGAGGCAAAAAGGCGGACCGAGATCGACGCCATTAACGGGGCAATTGTTGAAAGGGGAGAGAAACTGGGTATCCCGACCCCCGTAAACAAGACCCTTACAGACCTTGTCAGGATCATGGAACTTCGATATAGAGGCGGTTGAATCCAAACGTTTCCCTAAATTCCAACAATGGTTTGGTTGCTCCAATTTTATGAATTCAGGCTTTGTGAATTGAGGGAGAAACAAAAGGAGATTTCATCATGTCGGGCATCGCTTTGTGGTGGCGGGCGGTTCGGCCATTTTCATTTACGGTCAGTGTTATACCCCCAATCCTTGGAACAGTTCTGGCTGTCCTTGGAAATCCCGGTCTGGAGATCAACTGGTTTCGTTTTATTCTAACGGTGATCGGGTGTGTAACAGCCCATTCAGGCGCTAACCTGCTCTCGGATTATTATGATTATAAAGTGCGCGTGGATCGGGAAGGCACTTTTGGATCCAGCGGGCTGCTGGTGGATAAAATCATGCAGCCGGGGCAGATATTAAAAGGAGGGGTAATAGCAATTTCCGTGGCCCTGGGGATCGGGTTGTATCTGGTTTTCGTGACTCCAAACCCCATGTTACTTCTGGGGGTGATATTTATTGGAGGTATTTTTGCGGTTTTTTACACGGCAAATCCTTTTGCGTTTAAATACAATGCTCTGGGTGACATTGCCGTCTTTATATCATTTGGTTCTGCCATGGTCCTGGGTGCTTATTATGTTCAGGTCCACAGTTTTTCATGGGCGCCTGTTCTCTATGCGCTTCCCATCGCCCAGCTTGTGGATGCGATTTTACACAGCAATAACTTACGCGATATTGAAAATGACGAGGCCGTTGATATCAAGACAATCCCAATCCTTGTCGGGGAGAAGGTTTCAAAGTGGATGTATTACGGGTTAATCCTTGGTGCCTATCTCCTTATCCTGATTCTTATTGTCTGGGCGGGGCTCCCCATGCTTTCTCTCCTGACGTTTTTATCTCTTCCCTTGGCAGTTAAGTTGGTCAGGATGGTTCGTGATAAAGACAAGATGCCAAAAAAACAATTCGCAATGATCGACGCGGCCACGGCTCAGTGCCACCTGACATTTGGTGCCCTGATGATCATATCCATAATCATCCATATTGTGATTCGTCAATAGTCAATAAACGTATGTCGGGTTACCCCAGAATGATTATCCTAAAGGTGCCACATCAGGGTTAGAGATTGGTGGAAATAGACTTGAAAAAAAATGATAAAATCGTCTGGACAAGCATTATTTTGGCCTTTGTGCTTTGGTATATTATGTTTGTCCTGCGTCCCTTCAATTTCTGGCTTATGATGTCATTCAGCACGTCTCTCCTGGCCATGCTTTCGTTTATCTTTGGCCGCCCCCTTTTTCGGAGGGAGGATATGAACTGGCAGAACCTGTTGTTGGGAGTGGTATCGGCAGGAGTTTTGTATACCATCTTCCGGGTTGGCAATGAACTCCTGATTTTCGCCTCCCAACTATTCCCGGACCTCCTCATAAACCGGTTGGAAAACATCAACAGTGTTTATGAGAACAAGGGTTCCCTGTCACCGGTTTTGGTGGGGGCGCTTCTTTTTTTCCCCATCGGTTTTGGAGAGGAGATCTTTTGGCGCGGTTTTATTCAGGACCGTTTCACTCAAAGATGGAGTGCTCCGAGGGCCCTCGTTTTAACAACCTTTATCTATACCTGTGTTCATATCCCCACCGGAAACCCCGTCCTCATTTTGGCAGCTCTGACGGCAGGGCTTTTTTGGGGTGGGCTCTACTGGTATAAAGGGAACATCACCCCCGTCCTCATTTCCCATATGCTTTGGGATCCGATGATCTTTGTTGTCTGGCCCATCAGATAGCCGGTAACCGGGCAAGGTCCGGTTATTGTAATCAAGCACCGCTCAGACGCCTCTCGGCTATCCGTTTTCCTGCTTCGTCCGTGCTGCACCCATCCGCTTTTGTCATTTGAAAGACCTGGGACAGGTTGCTCTTGATGGCATGGACAAGTTTCTCTTCGGCTTCTTTATGTGACCAGCCTTGTACCTCCATTCCGATAATGGCCATCGCTCCACCACAATTTGCTATAAAGTCAGGGGCATACAAGATGTCGCGTTCTCGAAGAAGGTCGGCATCCCCGGGGGTTCCAAGCTGGTTATTGGCAGCCCCGGCCACCGCACGGCAACGCAACCGGGGAATAGTCTCTTTGTTCAGAATGGCCCCGACCGCGCAGGGGGCAAATATGTCGCAGGGCCTGTCATAAGCCTCATCAGACGGGATGGACTCCAATCCAAATTCATCTGAAAGATATTGAGTGAGAGATGGATCTACATCACTTATCAAAATTTCAGCGCCGGTCTCACGCAGCAGGGTTGTCAATCCCCGCCCCACGCTTCCTACACCCTGGACCAGCACTTTTTTCCCTTCCAGGTTGGATGTGCCAAAGACCTGTTCGGCAACCACCTGGATGCTCGTGAGGACACCCAGTGCTGTATATGGGCCCGGGTTCCCCGAACCACCGGCAGCTTTTGTCCGTCCGAAGATATAGGGGTCGCCGGTCTCGGCAATGATGTCCATGTCTTCCGATGAAGTGCCATAGTCCGGGCCCGTGAAAAATATCCCATTGTATTGGTGGACAAATGTCCCGTATCGCCGAAGCAGATCTGACCTCCCTTGCGAATCCAGACTATCAGGTACTGCTATAACCCCTTTTCCGCCCCCGTAGTTATTGCCCGCCGCGGCCCATTTGAGGGTCATACCGCCGGACAGCCTCAGGGCGTCCTCCAGGGCCTCCCGCAGATGCGGATAGGGTTTCATACGCGTTCCGCCGGCGCTTGGCCCCAGGGCTGTGGAGTGAATCGCAATAAAGATCCACGCGTCAGCAACCCTGTCATAACGAATGATCACGCTTTCTCCATCCCACTGTTTGATCAAAGATTCCATCTGTTTTTTCTCCTTTCAAACCACGTTGGCGTAACTTCTCAATATGTCCGAGAAAAATAATAAGATTTCTGGAGTGGGGTTCGGGTGTTTCTTGCAGGCGCTCTCTCAAATGGGATTTACGTCGCACTTTCGAAGTGGCTGATATTTGGGCTTCCGGCTCGTAGGGCCTCCGGCTCGGAGAGGTTTTCTCCTAATGAACCCTTATTGGCTTCTCCGTGCTTTCGTCCAAACCTCAAATATCAGCCACGCTACCATGACCGGTTTAGAGAGCGCCGGAGAGAAACACCCGTACCCCACGGTGCCCGAACCTATTGAGAACTTACACGTTGGCCATTGAACAATACGTAACGATTGGCTTTTTATTCGCTGAAATGTTATCTGATCGTCCCTGAACTTTCAACAAAATCCGTATTTTTTTAGTTACGGCCGTCCACAAAGATCCAGCCCAACTCCCGGCATAAGCACATGCCGGTAAACAAACATCGCTTGAGTCATGGCTACAAAACGCCTGGGAACTGTCCCGGAACCTGTCTGGTTATTTCTCAAAAACTTACTGATGGGTTATGTTATTGCTTGCCAAGTGGTGTCTGTTTTGGGTAAAAGGATGGTGAAAGGATTAACGGATAGTCAGAATATTTTAGCAAAAGGAAAGGAGATTGTGATGAAAAAAATTAAGATGGGCGTAATTTTGGGTGTGATGATGGTTTTTGTTATGGTTGGTTTGGCCACGGCCGCTACTCTGGATGAGGTAAAGGCCAGGGGGCATATTATTGCCGGTGTGAACGGGAGTGTTTTCGGATTCAGCATGCCGGATGAAAAAGGCAAATGGAAGGGACTTGATGTTGATACTGCCAAGGCCGTTGCTGCTGCAGTGTTTGGCGATGTAAACAAGGTGAAGTTTACGGCCCTGACCGCTGTTCAACGACTGCCCGCGTTGCAGTCCAAAGAAATTGACGTCTTGTGTCGAAATACAACTCAGACCCTCACCCGTGAGACAACCAATGGATTAAACTTTGTCCGTGTCAATTTTTATGATGGTCAAGGGTTTCTTGTTCGTAAAAAACTGGGTGTCAAAAGTGCAAAGGAACTGGGCGGGGCCACCGTGTGTGTTCTTCCCGGGACGACCACGGAATTGAACGCGGCAGACTTTTTTCGGAAGAATAAAATGCAATGGAAACCCGTGGTGATCGAGCAAACAGCGGAACTCAGCAAGGCCTTTTTTGGCGGCCGTTGTGACAGTTTGACCTCAGATGCCTCCCAGCTGGCCGCACATCGCTCGGTGGCTCCCAACCCGGACGATTATGTCCTCCTGCCCGAGATTATTTCCAAAGAACCCCTTGCCCCGGTTGTGCGCCACGGAGATGACCAGTGGTATGACGTTGTGAACTGGACGGTTATGGCACTCATCCAGGCTGAGGAATTTGGTATCACATCAAAAAACGTTGATGAAATGCTTAAAAGCCAGGACCCTCAGATCAAGCGTTTTCTTGGCGTGACGCCGGGATTGGGCAAGTCCTTGGGGCTTGATGACAAATGGGTTTATAACATTATAAAGCAAGTGGGAAACTATGGTGAAATTTTTGAACGAAACGTGGGACCAAATACACCGCTCAAACTTGATCGCGGTCAAAATGATCTCTGGACAAATGGCGGTTTGATGTACGCCGCTCCTTTCAGGTAATAAACAAAAAAAAGGGCGCCCGAAAAAGGGCGCCTTTTTTTGTTTAGATCCAATAGAGCGGGTTTTCAAAGAATGAATGACTATTCAGATTTTTACTCCTCCAAAGGCACCGGGTTTCATATAAATATCTTTTCATTGTTTTTCTTTGCGAGCTTTGTTTACCCCGTAGCTCCGGAAGATGGTACTGGGGCGTCTTTGCGCGAGACTTTTTGGTTCCGGCTTGTCCGGGTTAGGAGGTGGCATAAATGACTGAAAATTTGGCTAAAAAAAAAGTTTGGTGGGGTCATGACGGGTTTCGAATTGACACGGAAAAGACTATCTATTTTGAGCCCTATCAGATTGAGGGAGGACCGGAAGCCGATCTGATCTTGGTCTCACATGATCACTTTGATCACTGTTCACCAGAAGATGTGGCAAAGATTCAGGGCGAAAAAACGGTTATCGTGACGGAGAAGGATTCTGCCAAAAAACTGTCGGGTGATGTGCAGGTCATAAAGCCGGGGGATTCCCTAACTATTGACGGTGTCAAGATTGAGGCGGTTCCCTCCTACAACACAGACAAGGACTTTCATCCAAAGGGAAATAATTGGCTGGGTTTTGTGGTTGAAATAGACGGAGTCAAGGTCTATCACACGGGGGATGCCGATTTTATCCCGGAGATGAATGACCTTGAGGTGGATATTGCGTTTATCCCGGTATCGGGTACATATGTCATGACCTCGGAACAGGCGGTTCAGGCGGCTCGAGCCATCAATCCCAAAGTGGCCATTCCCATGCATTACGGGGCCATTGTTGGCGAAGAACAAGATGCCCTCGATTTCAAAAAGGCCCTTGAGGGCGAGATCGAAGTGCGTGTTCTCAAAAAACAGTAAGGCTCGGACAGAAATCCCATTTCCCAATCGCAAATGCAATTCCCAGCTTTCAACAGGAGTGTTGAAGCACTGGAGCAGTGAGGCGCGTAAGTTCTCAGTAACCACGGGCACCTTGGGCTTTGGCCATTTCTTTCCACCGCTCTCTAAACCTGTAGTAGAATCGTGGCTGATATTTGGGGTTTTGACGACAGCATGGAGAAACTAATAGGGGAAACAGGAAAAAACCGCAAATATCAGCCACTGCCAAAATGAGATGTAAATCCCATTTGAGAGAGCGGTTTCAAGAAACAGCCAAACCCCACCCTATAAATTACAGGTTAGATCTTCAGGACTTATCGAGAAGTTACTGAGGCGCAGATAACTGCGCCCTTCGTTCAATTTTCCTCTTTTTAGGCATCCATTGCCGTAAATCCTGCATTTGAACGAGAGTTCTTCCAAGGCGGCCTTGCGTTGCCTTTCATCTAGCAAACCGCTTTGTATCAATTTTAAAAGAGATTTGATTCGAAACCGATCCATCCCCCTGTGTAGTGATGATAACTGGTCTGGATGGCCCCCTTCTTTGACGACGAGATTTTGTTGGATCAGGTGGACGGGATAGCGGCAACCGATCCTGAGCCACAAATCATAGTCTTCACACACCGGAAGTGCTTCGTCAAATAGCCCCACTTCTTCGAGGAGAGTCCTTTTTAGCATAACGGCCGATGGGCTGACCAGACAGAGCCTCAGGGAAGGTTCAAAGATATCCCCGGATGGCTTTTGATGTCGGTCCCTCGGGTTGACGCGACGCCCCTTTCTGATCCAAATTTCATTTGTCTGACAGGCCACGGCCTCGGCGGTGATATCAAAAAATCCTACCTGCGTCTCCAACTTTTTTGGCAGCCAGTAATCATCGGAATCCAGAAAGGCGAGAAGCGGGGCAATGGATCTCTTGATGCCGCTATTTCGGGCTGCAGAAACCCCCCGTGTGGATGAATGGGCCACATAGGTAACCCGCTCACCAAACTGAGAGACCTTTTCCCTTGTCCCATCACAGGAACCATCGTCTACCACAATGATTTCATAGTTTGTAAAGGTCTGATAAAGGACGGATGAAACGGCACGGACTGTCTTTTCTGCCCGGTTAAAGGTAGGGATGATGACACTTACAGCTGCCATGGGAGGGTTTGCCATACCAGGGCCAACAGGCCGGCCAGGATAAAGTTTGCCTCAACCAGGGCTTCCAGGGTGATACCCGGATAAACCCAGTGTTTTTCATAGGCCATGAGGCAAAGCCATAAGGTGAACAAGGGGAGGAACATAACAAAAGAGAAGGGCGCCACGAGACCACTGAGCGGGCTTACCAAAAGAATGAGCGCCGTGATCATGAGAATGGCCTTGAGAAGCAGCAATGTCTTTTCTTCACCCAGGGTTATGTGCAAGGTCTCTGTGCCAACTAGCAAATCTCCCTGGGCCTGGAAGATGTTGAAAAGAATTCCTCTGCTATAACTCATTGAAAATACAACTAAAGATGCGACAAACGCGGACGGCCACGCGATCCCAACCACATGAAGCAACAGTAAAACAGTCATGACTGCAACGCAGG
>JAUVRS010000193.1 GCA_030597505.1 Desulfobacteraceae bacterium | reverse complement strand
GGATTGAAGATGTACTCGAAGCCATTTCCAAATATGTTCCGCCCCCAAAGGGCAAGAAAGATGCCCCACTAAGCGCCCTCATCTTTGATGCCAACTATGACCCTTTCAGAGGGACCATCGTCAGTTGTCGATTATTTGACGGAAGCCTTAAACCGGGAGACCTCATCAGGTTCATGTCCAATAACGCCGTCTATAAGGTGGAGGAAGTGGGAGTTTTTGGGATCCAAAGGGAACCACGCCCCTCGCTTTCTGCTGGTGAAGTGGGCTATATTATTTCGGGGATCAAGACCGTGAGCGACACGAGCATGGGGGACACCATCACCCTGGACACTGATCCCGCCCCGGCCCCTTTACCAGGCTTCAAGGAGGTCAAGTCCGTGGTCTTTTCCTCCATTTACCCTATCGCCTCTGACGATTTCCAGGACTTGGCGGACGCCCTCGAAAAATACAAACTCAATGATGCCGCGTTGACCTATCAGAAGGACACTTCTGCCGCCCTCGGTCAGGGTTTTCGCTGCGGTTTCCTGGGACTCCTTCATCTGGAAATCGTTCAACAGCGGCTTGAGCGCGAATACGGTCAGAATTTTATCATGACCGTACCAAGCGTCCAGTACAGGTTTACGCTCCAAAACGGCGATACCTTGACGGTTGACAACCCCCAGTATTACCCGGATCCGATTGTTATCGGAAGTTCAGCAGAACCCTTCATCAGGGCAAGCATCCTCATCCCGGAACGTTACATGGGCGCTGTTATGAAATTGTGTATGGAACGTCGGGGAGTGAACTCACAATTCACCTATCCAACGCCGGGCCGAATCGAGATCACCCTGGAAATGCCTCTTGCAGAGGTAATTGTCGATTTCTACGACAAACTCAAAACCCTGACCCAGGGATACGGTTCTTTTGATTATGACCTCATCGACTACCGGGAGAGCGATCTCACAAAACTGGATATTCTGGTAAACAGCGAAAGGGTAGATGCCCTTTCACTCATTGTTCACAGGGACCGGGCGAGAGAATGGGCTGTAAAGGTCTGTGACCGGCTCAAAAAGGAAATCCCCAGACATCAGTTCAAGATTGCCATCCAGGGGGCCATCGGAGGAAAGATCATCTCACGATCAACCGTCACCCCTTTCAGAAAAGACGTGACCGCCAAATGTTACGGGGGAGACATCACCCGAAAGCGCAAACTCCTGGAAAAACAGAAAAAAGGGAAAAAACGAATGAAGATGGTGGGTTCTGTAATGATTCCTCAGAACGCCTTTGTTGCTATTTTGAAGTCCGATGATGAATGATTCCCAGATGCCGGGACTCTATGTCCACGTGCCCTTCTGTAAAAGCAAATGCCCCTATTGCGATTTCTATTCTGTTACCTCGCCGTCTCACATGGACAAGTGGCTGGCGGCCCTTGAGCGGGAAACATCTCTATACAAAGACAGGTTTCCTTTATTTGATTCTCTGTACATGGGTGGCGGTACGCCCAGTCTTCTTGATGATCAGACATTCACCTCCCTGACAAAAGGGCTTTTTCGCCAATTCACCATCTCGTCTGACGCAGAGGTGACCATAGAATGCAACCCCGACGATGTGACCCCCAACAAAACAGCCCTTTTTCAGGACCTCGGATTCAACCGCATCAGTCTTGGTGTCCAATCTTTTGACGATGTGGAACTTGGCTTTCTCAAAAGAAGACACAACGCCGGTCAGGCTGAAAAGGCGTTTGACTCTCTCCGCAGGGCCGGGTTTGACAATATTGGGATTGATCTCATGTACGGTTTGCCCGGTCAGACCAAACCCGGCTGGCTCAGAACTCTGGATCGTGCACTTGATCTTGAACCCGCCCATCTCTCGTGCTATGAGTTGACGATTTCAACGGGGACGCCCTTTGGGAGGATGCGTGACGAGGGGGAGATTGTCCTTTTGGAAGAAGAGATGGGAAGGGCCCTGTTTCTCGTCACCACCGAACACTTAACCGGTCGCGGATACCACCATTACGAGGTTTCAAACTTTGCAAGAGAAAAAAAACTCGTATGCCGGCACAACCGGAAATACTGGAACCGCGAGCCCTATCTCGGGCTGGGACCTTCGGCCCATTCCTTTTTGAAAGAAGAACGGTGGTGGAATGTGAAGTCTGTGTCCCGCTACAGTGATCGCCTGCTCAACGGCCGATCGGCTGTTGACGGATACGAGAAACTTTCACCGGATCAGGCATTTCTTGAATCCCTGGCCCTGGGGTTCCGTACAAAAGAAGGGCTGGATGAGACCCTTTTCCACAATCACTCCCAGGCCCATGAGATTATCAACGAGCTGTGTCAATCAGGTCTGGTGACCCGTGAAAACAACAAAATCCTTCCAACCCCAAAGGGTTTTCTGGTGGCGGACAGTCTGCCCCTCCTCTTTTGCTGATCTATTTGATCAAAAGGGTGCAACGATCACCCGGATCACGCCAGGGCTTCAGGGACTTTATCCATTTTCTCGAAAACAGCCAGATCGTGGGAGGGAATAATTGTTGCATCCAGCAAATGAGACAGATGCTCCAGGCGATAAAGGCTCTCAAAAGACTGCTTCGCACTGCAAACATTTCCCAATGGTATCTTACGCGTCAGATTCTCCATCAGGGGAATAGCATCCCCAGGAAAAATATAGGCTTTTCCATCAGCCAACCTAACCAGTACAGACTGGTGACCGGGCGTGTGCCCCGGGGTTTTTATAACGGAGATGCCTGGGGCGACCAGGCCGTCTCCATCCATAAGTTTATAATTCACAGGATGTTGAAAATGGTTGGGCATGTACGGCGCTGAAATAAATGGGTCAGGACTAAACGCGAAACGGTGTTCGTCTCTCTGAACAACAATGGGGCAATGCGTAAAAAATCGCAAAGCCCCGGTGTGGTCCCAATGCATATGTGTCAAAATAACCATCTTTATATCCAAGACCGAAAGGCCGACTTCTTTTAAACGCTCCCGAACGTCGTCATCCTCGCTCAAATGGGGTTTGATCAGTTTGGCCCTTGCCCCCCAAGCCCGCGTCGGTTCTTTAACGCCATCCGGATTGAGCCCGAGGTCTATCAGAATCGGGCCCTGAGAATGCATAAGTAGCACAGAATATACAGGTGCTTTGATCATTTGGCCCATATCCACACTGGATAAGAATATAGAGCGGTCGATATCAAGCAGACCTCCCGGCAGGATATAGATTTTCTCCACGCCCATAGTCATTTCCCTATAACCCCTTCTTCCTTGAGACGGTCGATTTCTTTGTGCGAAAGGTTCAGCATCTCTTCCAGTATTTCATGGGTATGCTCACCAAGGTCTGGTGATGCCTTTTGGACACTGCACGGGGTACGAGAAAACTTCATGGGCGTGCCCACCACCTTCATATCACCCATACGACTATGTCTTACATTGAGAACCATCTCACGTGCGTTCACGTGTGGATCGGTGAGCACCTGTTCGATGTTGTTCACTGGTCCGGCTATAACCCCCACCTTGCCAAAAAGATCCAGCCACTCGTCCCGGGGCTTCTCAAGAAAAACCTCTATAAGCAACGGTTCCAGTTCAGCATGGTTAGCTGTCCGCTTCTCCATGGCATTAAACCGCTCATCCTCAATCCATTCCTCTCTGCCGATGGTCTGACACAAAGTAATCCAGTCTTCGTCCTTAAAGCTGGCCACGACCATATCATGGGTCTGGGTTGGAAAAACCTGGAACGGCGTCACAATAGGGTGTCTGGTGCCAATGGGCTGAGGTATCTCTCCGGTTGCAAAATAACGTGCGCAGGCATTTTCACATAGGGCTACCTGACAATCGAGCATAGCCACGTCGATATGTTGGCCCCGTCCGGTTTTTTCCCGTTCGTATAACGCCGCCATCGTAGCTGTCACCGCATAGAGAGCCGATCCTAAATCCCCAATTGAATAGCCAACACGAACAGGCGGTCGTCCCGGTTCACCCGTAATGCTCACCGTTCCACCCATGCCTTGGGCAATCATATCAAAAGCAGGCCTTTGAGAGTATTCCCCGTACTGACCAAATCCGGAAATCGAAACATACAGCAGACCCGGATTCAGGTCCTTGATCGTGTTATAATCAAGCCCCATCTTTTTCATAACTCCCGGCCGAAAGTTCTCCAGCAGAATATCCACTTTGGAAATCAGTTCTTTGATAAGTCCTTTGGCCTTTTCATGACGCAGGTTCAAAGTAAAGCTCTTTTTACCCCTGTTGATGCTGAGGAAATAGGAACTCACGTCACCAATGAATGGGCCATTACGCCGGGCCATGTCGCCGTTTTCAGCAGACTCAATTTTGATGACCTCCGCTCCCATATCAGCCATCAACATAGCCGCATATGGTCCGGCCAAAACCCGTCCAAAACTTAACACGTTCACGCCATCTAATGGTCCTGACATACCTTCTCTCCTCCGTTCTGACCTGCAAACATGGTCTATTTTTCTCCCAACACTTCCTTCAATTTATCAGCAATTACCGAGATCGAAAACGGTTTTTGAATAAATCCCTCGGCACCTGCATCAAGAATGTCCTGGGGCGGGCCATCGATGCTATAGCCACTGCAAACGATCACTTTCAGGTTCGGTCTTGCTTCCATGATAAGAGGATACACCTCGTCACCACCCATATCTGGCAACTTAATATCCAATAAGGCAAGGCCAATCTGACCATCAAAAGTCTTGGCAATCTCAATTGCCTTTTTCCCGGTCTCAGCCGCCAAAACCCTGTAACCAAGTGTCTCCAACACTTGCCGGGTTAGCACCATGACATCTTCTTGATCCTCTATGACCAGTATGGTAGCTTTACCCGTGGGCGATTCCAGCTCCGGCCTGGCGCCCACCTTTCTCTTTACGTCTTCCTCTGCCTTAATAGCAGGGAGATAGATGCGGACCACAGTCCCTGCGCCCGGTTCTGAGTCCACCGTGATGCTGCCATCGTGATTCTTGATAATGCCGTAAACAGACGCCATGCCAAGCCCACGACCCATAAAATGGGTGGTAAAAAACGGATCAAATATCCTTTCCCTTGTCTCTTCATCCATACCCTTCCCGTCATCTTCAATGGAAAGACAGACATGGGGGCCTTGCATGAGACCAGGGTGATCCTTTATGAACGCTTGGTCAAGGTCCATATTTCTGGTAGAAATCCTGATGCGCCCAGGGACCTCTATGGCCTCATTTGAATTGGCTATTACGGCTGAGAGGACGATCTGCATCTGGGTGGAGTCGGCCTTTACATCCATGACATCCAGCGGAAGGTCGGTTTCCACACGCACGGCAGGATCAAAGGTGTGCTTAATCAGTGGAAGGGTATCTTCTACAAAATCACTCAATGACAAAACCTGCGGATTATATTTCCCTCCCCTTGAATAGGCCAGCAATTGACTGGTGAGGTGAGCCATATGACGGCCTGATGTCTTCATGTATTTAAGGCTTTCCATTGTATCTTCGTC
>JAUVRS010000256.1 GCA_030597505.1 Desulfobacteraceae bacterium | reverse complement strand
CCAATCCGAAACAATGCCGGGATGGATTAAAATGTGGCAGTCGATGCAGGCTTGGGTATCCTCACTGACGGGCACCTGTGTCCCGCCGGCACCGGTTTCAAAGACAGAAAATATAAAAAGGCAAAAAAAGAGACCTTTCATGATCCCCCCTGCTTTTTAAAAAATGGATGGAATGCCAAACCCTGAGCAGTTCCTCTCCCGGGTCTTAGAGTCTAATTCGTAATAAAGTTTTAGTTCCAGGTTGGTCACTGGCCGTTACTTATCATCAAATATTCTTGTTAACAAATTTTCCCCGGCTCACCGGGAAACCGGATTCTCACGCACCTCCGGGCAGATATTCCATATAGAATCTGTAAAAGGCCGCCAGTACGAGGGCATGGGTGATTTTCCCCTCGCTGATTAGACGGGGAATTTCCAAAAGGGGGTAGAGCAACACCTTAATGTCCTCTTTTTCATCTTGCTGTTGTTCTCCATCACAGAAGACATCTCTTGCAAGAAAAGTATGGCACTGGTTGTTCTGTATGGCCGGATTGGGGTGGACGCTTCCCAGAAAAATAATCTCAGAGGCCCTGTATCCGGTTTCTTCATGCAGTTCTCTTCCGGCTGCTTTTTTGGGAGTGTCATTACTTTCCACAAGCCCGCCCGGAATTTCCAGAGTTACATCCCGGGTCCCATGACGGTACTGCTGTACCATAACCACCTCGTTCTGAGGGGTAAGCGGGATTACATTTACCCAGGGGGCAGACTCCAGAATAAAAAAATTATGTTCCCGGTGGGTCCTGGGTGAACGGGCCCTGTCTGTTCTGAGACTGAAAACCCGGTAAGATTTATCACGTTTGCTGGATGTCACTTGCCACTTTTTCGGGGACATTTAGCTGTTCCTTTTACTGTTTTTTGTCATCTTTTCTGTTTCAAAAAACCGGCCGATATCTGACAGGGTGTGGCATATGGGCATCTCGGGAAGGCTTTGCATAAAAAGTTTTCCGTATCTGCTGGTTATGATCCTGTTGTCAAGAATGGACAGTATGCCCCTGTCTGAGCTGTTTCTTATGAGTCGCCCCAGCCCCTGTTTGAGGGCGATTATGGCCGATGGGATCTGGTATTCAAAAAAGGGGCTCCCCCCACGCCTGTCTATAACATTTATCCTGGCAGCGACCAGGGGTTCGCCGGGGGAATCAAAGGGAAGTTTGTCAATAATGAGGCAACTCAGGGCCTCTCCGGGCACATCGATCCCTTGCCAGAAGGAGCTTGTGGCCAGAAGGACCGAATGGATGTCGTTTCTGAACTCATCCAGTAGGGCCGTCCTCGGCGCGTCGCCCTGTTTGTGGACAGGATAGGGAATTTTATCCCGAATAATCCGATAGGCGATGTTCATGTTATAATAGCTGGTAAAAAGGACCAAACCCCTCCCCCTTGTGATTTTCAATATGTCTACAATCCTCTTGGCAGCGTGTTGACCAAAATTGGGGTCACTCGGGATGGGAAGATCTCTGGGAATGTACAACAGCGCCTGCCGGCCAAAATCAAAGTGAGAGGGATATATGGACTCGAGGGTCCTGTCATCAAGCCCGAGGCGCGAGCGAATATAATCAAAGTTTCCATTTGTGGAAATGGTGGCCGAGGTAAATATCACAGCCTTCAGCTTTTTATAAACGAGTTCATTCAGCCGTTCGGAAATGTCAAGTGGTGAGGAATGGAGTAAAAGGCTCTTTTTTCGTCTCTCATACCAGTTGAGCCAACGATTGTCCTTTTCCTTCAAGATCTCTTCCAATAACCGGCCAAGTTCATCCGCCCTGGCCAGAAGTGTCTGGACCGTATGGTTTTCAAAGGCTCTGAGGTCCGGGTCTTCCCGAAGATGTCTGAGTTCCTTAACGGCTTCTCCGGCCGGGCCCTCTCTCAGATCCCGGAGGGTCTCTTCGTCCAAAATGCCCTTTTCCGCACCGCCGTGAAAAAAATTCCAGAGATGCTCTGATGCTGCCCTGATCACAGCCGATTGCATTCTTGTCTTGGTTTTGTCCGGAACGGACGGGTCCTTGTTTTCTTTTTCCAGGATTTCTTTTTCCAGATCAATTGCCAGTTCAACCAGTTGATTGGTGCTCAGACTGTCTCCCAGATAGGAAGTTGCGATCTCCTCAAGCCTGTGGGCTTCGTCAAACACGGCCACTTGGAACCGGGGGATAATCTCCCCAAAACCCCCCTTCTTCACTTTCTGGTCTGCAAAAAAAAGGTAATGGTTTACAATGATGATCATGGCCCTGGCGGCCCTGTTCCGGAGCTTGCTTAAAAAGCACTCCTCCAGAAACATACACTCAACACCCAGACATTGATCCGATGAGGAGGTGATGCTGTCCCACAAGACATCATCATCAGCCAGCCATGCGAGCTCTGATCGGTCGCCAAATTGGGTCTTGTTGATCCATTTTTCTATTCTAAACCGCGTCTCCTTGAGACCCGGTGCCAATGGGGAGGTCTGGGAAAAATATTGGTGGTATCTGTTGAGGCAGAGATAGTTCCGTCTCCCCTTCATGATCATGGCATTGATCTCGAGACCTGTAGCATCCCGAAGAAGAGGCAGATCCTTGAGGTAAATCTGTTCCTGGAGGTTTTTGGTCCCGGTCGAAATGACCGTTTTTTTCCCGCCAAGGATGACCGGCACAAGATAACCAAAGGTCTTCCCGGTACCGGTCCCTCCTTCTATAACGGCAGGCAGCTCTTTCTGGAGACATTCCGCCACCATGAGGGCCATTTGGAGTTGAGCGGGGCGGAACTCAAAACCTTTAAGGGCCCGGGCGAGCATTCCGTTTTGGCCCAGGATCTTCTGGATGGTAATGGGGGGGGGTGACATAAGGCTTTATCAGATATCTAGATCAAACCCCTCTGTCTTGAGCTGGTCTTTTATCTCTTTTATGTCGCGCTTTTCAGACATCATTTGCGTAATTTTGTTAAATCCTTTTTTGTCCCCAAGCATGATGCAGCCGATGATGAGGTTATTGTCAAGGACTATTTTTTTATAAACCTCTTCATCCGTCACCACTTTGGCATCAAATTTCCCCTCTGCGTCGATTTCACCGGCTGAGGCGAGGTCCACACCAACCACTTTCAGGCTGTTGGCCATGGTGGTTCCTTTGTAAACCAAACCCCCACCTGCCATATTTGTCCCGGCGATCTTTCCCTGCTCCATTGCAGCGGGCCAGATGCCATACGGCATACCCTTGAATTCCGCAACATCCCCTGCACAATAGATATCCGGTTGGTTTGTCCGAAGATGTTCATCGATCTTGATGCCTTTGTCTGTCTCAAGGCTCAGGGGCTGGGCAAGTTCCATGTTGGGGCGGACACCTGCTGAGATGACGACCATCTGAGCGTTCAGGTTTTCGCCCCCTTCCAGCGAGACGCCGTTCACCTGACCGTCTCCGGTGATCTCCTGGGTCTTGGCGCCCAGTCGGAAAGAGAACCCCATCCCTTCCATGATCGTCTGGAGCCTCCCGGCCCCATCTTCATCCAATTGTCTTGGCAGAAGCCTCGGAAAGAATTCCACCACATGGACCTTGAGCCCGAGCTTCAGAAGTGCATTTCCGGCTTCAAGCCCCAGGAGTCCCCCACCGATAAGCACCACCTCTTTTACCTTCTTTGACCAGGCCATGATTTCCCGGCAGTCCTGGATTGACCGGATGGCAAAGACGCCGTTTGTGTCTGACCCCTTTATGGGGGGGATAAAGGAGTGGCTTCCGGTTGCTATCAAGAGCGTATCATAGGATAGTTCCTCATTGTCTTTAGTAACCACCACCTTCTTTTGAGGATCGCCTCCGACAATGGACGATTGCAGCCTCAGATCTATCTTGTGGTCCTTATACCATTCAGCCTTTTTTGCCAGAAGATCTTTCTCCTTGAGATCACCTGATAGATATTCGTTGAGCCTGATCCTGTAGTAAAAGGAAAAGTCCTCATTGGTGACCATTGTAATGGTACCCTCTTGATCCAGTTTTCGAATATTCTCCGCCGCAGTGGTCCCCGCGACGCCGTTTCCAACAATGATATATTTTTTCATTGTAAACACCTCCTGAACGTAAGATTGGTGATTCTCAAAACACTCCTGTAGCAGTTGTCTGCGGGAGGCGCTATCACTTTCCCTTGATTGTTTATTGGACCCAGGCTGTAAAGCACCTATTGACACGTATAACCATCGCCCTGTCCAAGACAAGAACAGGGGGCTACCAACGGAATCAGAAACAAGGCCTTTTGTTTGACCGATTGTAACTACTCAGGTGGATAGGCTGAAGGCTGACGACTGTTAGGAAAAATCGAATTTTGAAGCCTTGTTTGGAGCAAAAATCAGATATTTCTACCAAAGTACGGCAATTCTGATCTTCTGCCCCCTTCAGCCTTCAGTCTAAACAGCTT
>JAUVRS010000112.1 GCA_030597505.1 Desulfobacteraceae bacterium | reverse complement strand
TGTTTAGACTGAAGGTGAAGAGGTCAAAAGAGCGCAATTGCCACACTTTGTCGGAGAAACACCCGATTCTCGCACCAAACATGGCTTCAAAATGCGCTGTATTTTCGCTTTTCCTGACAGTCTTCAGCCTACAGCCTACCCACCTGAGTAGTTACGACTACAGATTGTTTTGCATATAAGGAGGACCGAACTTTTGACAGACAATCCACTTATAACACTAGACAGCATCTCTGTCCGTCTTTATGACAAACTCTATCTTGAAAACATGTCCTGGGAAATTAGGGATAATGAACATTGGGCTATCCTGGGTCCCAATGGTTCCGGAAAAACAACTTTTGCAAAGGCCCTTTTTGGGGCGGTACCGGTTGTCAGGGGAAAAGTGATCCATCACTATCTTCCAAACAACAGGTATACTCCTTCTTCAGATTGGGAGGCTATCGGTTATGTTTCCCCTGAATTGCTCCGTGACATCAATGAAAGAGAGGAACTGGAGGCGAGTTTTCGGGATTTCAGCGGGAAGATCGATGAGATCACTACGGTGAAGGATGTCATTTTACGAGATCTGATGAGAAATGGCCAAAACGGATCCGGGCATCAGGAAAGACTGATTGCTGTTGCAGGCAAAATGGGGATCAAAACCCTGCTTGAAAGGGACATCACTTCTGTATCCACGGGAGAAATTCGCAAGGCCATGATTTCCCGAGCCCTTATGAAGGGACCAAGACTCTTAATTTTGGATGAACCCTTTGACGGGTTGGATAAAAAATCGTGTAAATCACTGGCCGACAGCATAAATGATCTAACCAAATCCGAGGTAAATCTGGTGCTGATTACGCACAGACCTGAGGAGATCGTGCAAAACATCACACATATCCTGCATATGGCGGATGGAAGAATACGGGTGAGCGGACGCAAAAAACATATGCTGCACCATGAAGCCATACAACGCCCAAATGAGAGGGAAAACCACGATC
Source organism: Desulfobacteraceae bacterium (assembly GCA_030597505.1). Classification (GTDB taxonomy): domain Bacteria; phylum Desulfobacterota; class DSM-4660; order Desulfatiglandales; family Desulfatiglandaceae; genus JABMQV01. The sequence continues at coordinate 6,699 of JAUVRS010000112.1, read as the reverse complement.
TGACAAATTTTTTTCAAGATGCGAATGGCAATGAATCGAGTCGCAAAGAAGGTTTACCAGATGAGCGAAATGATGTTTTAAGAAATGGTCGCGTTTTGGTTGAAATGAAGAATGTGACAATAAGCTATGGGGACACGGTAGTTCTCGACGGGTTTAACTGGCGGGTAAGACATGGTGAGAATTGGGTGATTCTGGGGCCAAATGGCGCTGGGAAATCGACTGTTTTAAAAATGATAATAGGTGACAATCTTCAATCCTATTCAAACGAAGTTTTTCTTTTTGGAAAAAAAAGAGGTTCCGGGGAGAGTATCTGGGAGATAAAAAAAATGATCGGGATTGTCTCACCGGAATTGCAATTCCAGTACCGAAAAAATATTAGGTCCATCGACGTTGTCTGTTCCGGATTCCATGATTCTATCGGATTATATAGGTCCTGCAGTGCCGATCAGGACGCGACAGCGACCAAATGGATCAAGATGCTGGCCATTGAAAACCTGGTCGATCAGAGTTTTGAACAGCTTTCGTACGGTCAGCGACAACTGGTCCTCATTGCCCGGGCAATGGTGAAATTTCCCGTGCTGCTTATTCTGGATGAACCCTGTGACGGGCTTGATACGGTCAACAGGACCCGACTTCTGGAGATCACAGAGTATATCGGTCGCCATACAGATACAAATCTCATTTTTGTGACCCATCGTGAAAACGAGGTTCTTCCCTGTATTACTCACAGATTGAAACTGGACCGGGGAAAGATCCTTGGTAACCGTTCACAGGTTCAGGGTTTCCCGCTGAGAGCGGAATTTAGGGTTAAGGACAAAGACGGTATTGAAGACCCGTAATTCTCGTTAAAAGTGCTCATTTTCCCAAGTAATTGCCAAGTTGGCTCCAAATTTTGGATCAGGCCTGACGAAGCTGACGCTTTTCTCATAAATCCGCATCCCAAGTGCAGTCCGGCGAGGAGAATGGAACCTTGAACCCCTGGTAATATCGGGGTGTATGGCAGGAAAAGGCAGAGGGTTTTTCCCTCTGCCTTTTTTTCTGTGGAATGGGGCTTTTAACCGGCAGGCGTTTTATCGCGGCGACCCCTTGATTTCCCTTGCTTCCACTTTGTCTTGTAGCGTCTGAATTCCTCTTTGAGTTTCTGAAAGCGTTCAAGCCCCAACAATTCCCGGATCTTGACAAGAAATCCGAACCTGGTAAAGGCCATTTTTTGTGTCGCCTCCTGAAGCTTTTTAAAACGTTCCATCGAGGCGGGTGCATTAAATGGACTGGTGTCAAGAAGGTATTCGATTTCAAGACGCTCTTTGGCCATCTCACCTCTGAGGTTGATCATTTCACGCCGGTGTTCCAGATACATGATATCCATCTTCTCAATCTCTTCTTTGGTGAGCGGCAACGCCTCCTTGATTCGCGCGGTTTTCCACCACTTTCCCGGCGGGATGCCGATACCTCCCTTACCAAACCCCCCTTCCTTCATGCCAAAGCGCGCATGAGCGGGAAAGGAAATCACCACCATTGCAAATATAACCATAAAAATAAAAAGAATTGGTTTTTTCATATGACCCTCCTTAATGTTCTATGCTCTAAAGGTTAAATGCAACACTCCCTCCGAAGAATCTATCTGTTCCTCAACAGGAGCCACAAAGTCCAGAAACTCATCATCAAAAAAACTGTACGACGGCGATGTGATATCCAGATAGTGTTCGGATAAGGCCGGTTCAACCAGCAGGTCTTCTACGATATTCAAGTGAACTTCATTGCTAAAGGTCAAATCGGTCTTTGCCTGTTTCTGCATTGTCAAATACAGGGGAACACCAACCAGAAAAGCAACCAGCAAACCCGTCGCGAGCCCAGTGGCAAACGCTGGAAGACGGAATCTTTTTACTCCGGGTTCTTTAAGGGAGAGAACAGGTTTTTTTGTGGGCGTGGGGACAAAGTCACCTGCCATTTTCCCAAGATGTTCGAGCTCTGATGCAAGCGAGGCTTTCTTTTTTTGACAGACGGGACACTTTTCAATGTGTCGTCTTATTTCTTTGGGCGAGCTATCTTCATCCACGACACAGTGAAATATCTGATCCTCTTTTAAATGAATGTTTTTCATAACTCATTTCCTTTCAAGAGCGCCCGAAGGTCTGAGGATTTTCTGAACTTCTTGAGAGCCCTATAAAGATGTGTTTTAACGGTGCTTTCGTTTCGTTTTAATGTTTTGGCGATTTCTCTTATACTCAACTGATCCAGATACCGGAGGGTGAAAACCTCCCGTTCCATGCGGGGCATTTTTTTTGTCAACTCAAAAAAGTGATGCCAGAATTGCTTTTTCAAAACTTGTTTTTCGGGATTATCGTTTTTTGGTGTTAGTTCATTTTTCTCAAAATCATTTGGGTTTGAAAAAAAGAAAAGCAGACGCTTTTTTCTATGAAAGTCTTTTATTTGGTTCAAAGCGATCAGATGGAGCCACCCTCTGAAACGGTCGGAATCCGTTAACTGCCGTAGTTTTTTTGACATTTTGATAAAGATCTCTTGGGTCAGATCTTCAGCATCCATTTGAGAACCGGTCCGATAGTAGACCATGCGAAAGATATCTTTATGGTGAAGGATGACCAATTCTTCCATACATGCCCTATCACCTGATTTGGCACCATCAATTAATATTGCAAGGTTTTGATCTCGCTTTTTTTTTGTCACTCGCACCTGATTTTGCTCTGTTTCCGACATCATTTCATTAGCCCGGGGTGTTTATCATCTAAGACGAAGATCATAATGATTTTGTTTACAAAAAAAAAGAGTCATTGGGGTGAATTGGAATCCGGTTTGGAAATTCTTTTGACGAACAACAAAAAATGACGTATTTTTCAACAAAGAGATTCGATGTATTGTTGGTGTAACTACTCACGTAGTCAGGCTGAAGCTGTTTAGACTGAAGGCTGAAGGGGACAGAAAAGCACGATTGCCGTACTTTGGCGGAAATATCTGATTCTTGCATCAAACATGGCTTTAAAATGAGCTTTTTCCTAATCCCGCGTTTCGCGGGACCTTCAGCCTATCCACCTGAGTAGTTACTTGTTGGCCTTATAATCGATTAACATCAAGAACGGGGGTGAGTTATGGGATATGCAGACAAGGTGGTAAATAAAAAAAATATCATTGCGTTTATAGCATTTGTTGTATTTGGTTCAAGCCCTATTTATAGCGTGGCCGATTCGGAACCAAAATACAAATCCAAATATATCGGTCAGGAAAAAAGGGAGATCAAAAGCTTGTCTGCCCAGGATATCGAAGAGCTAAAGGCAGGGGGTGGATGGGGGTTTGCGAAGACAGCGGAATTAAACGGTCTTCCGGGTCCGAAGCACATATTGGAAATGAAAAATGAGATCGGGCTCACATCCGATCAGGAAAAACGAGTGGTGGAATTATATAATCACATGAAAAAACAAGCTGTCAGGTTGGGACACCAATTAATTGAACTTGAAAATGAATTAGACCATGGCTTTGCCAACAAAACCATCGATAAAGAGAAACTGAGAGCCCTCCTTGATAAGATTGGTGATATTTACAAAAAACTGCGTTTTGTTCATTTATCTGCCCATTTAAAAACCCCCGATGTCCTCAGTCCATCTCAGATCGAAAAATATAATAAATTACGAGGATATTCATCCGATGATCCATGTAAAAATGTCCCAAAAGGGCACGATCCTGCCATGTGGAGAAGACACAATGATTGTCCCTGAGTAACTACTCAGGTGGATAGGCTGAAGGCTGAAGACTGGAGAATGGAGGGAGAAAAATGAAGGGAATTCTGGTGAGGTGGCTGGTGCTGACAGCTGCCATTGTTTTTTCTTCTTATCTGATCAGTGGAATACAGGTGAAGGGGTTTTTTAGTGCGCTTTTCGCGGCCGCTATCCTGGGGATATTGAACGTCTTTTTTCGACCGGTCCTGATTATCCTGACCCTTCCCATCAACATATTGACGCTGGGCCTTTTTACATTTGTTATAAACGCGCTGATGTTAAAGATGGCCTCAGGTGTCATTTCAGGGTTTGAGGTCCATGGTTTCTGGTCTGCCGTGTTTGGCGCCTTGGTGATTAGCGCCTTTAATTGGATTTTACATTCGCTTGTAAATGAAAGGGGGAGGGTAGAGTATTTGGATTTAAAAAAAAGGGATGATGACAGATGGGAATAAAGTAAGGCGGATTTCCCGTTTTTCGACGCGGTTGGAAAGGAAGTGATAATTATCTGGCGATTCCTCTGCTATATTTCTTAAAACGCTCTGGCAACTGTGCCATACGTTTCCAGTCTGGATATCGGCTCAACCGTTCTTTGCACTTTCTGATCCTCTCGCTGAGGGGCGGGTGGGTGGAGAACCAGGATCCCCTTTTTTTTGATGACATCTCGATCTTTTTTAGTGCCTCAAGGACCTTAATAATGCCATTGGGACTGTAACCGGTTCGGTAGGCCGTTTCCATTGCGGCGAGATCGGCTTCAAATTCCATACTCTGATCCAACCCCTTATCGAAAAGGATATTCTGAAGGTCTCCAATCATATTTTCAAACTGTTCGCCCTTGTCGCCTTCCATTGTTGCAGCCGTTATTTTTCCGACACCCTGGAAAAAACGGGCCCTTTGGATTGATTTGAGGGCATCTTTGTGCCCCACATGGGCAACTTCGTGGGCCAGAATGCCGGCAAGTTGTGCTTCCGTCTTGATTGTCTTAAGCAGCCCGGCGCTGAGAAAAATGATCCCCCCGGGACAACTGAATGCATTCTGAAGCGGGCTTTTGACCACCACGAAAACATAAGGAAGACCCGGGCGGAGAGAATTGCGGGCTACGGCCACGCCAACCAGATTAACATATTTTTGAAGGGCCTTGTCTTTGACCGGCATCCCATAACGTGCAAACCCCTCCAGTGCCAGGCTTTCTCCTATGGTCCGCTCGGATTGGAAATCGATCTCCGCGGTACTCTCTAAAATGGAACTCGCACCCTCCAGCAGCTTCCTTTCCTTTGAACCTTCTTTTGTGATTTCTTTTAGTATATCAAAGAAGTTGCTTGCCAGACGAATTTCCGGATGGCTGTTTTTGCCGGGTTCCCGGGGTGTCACTGGTGTTGAGGAGACGGGGCTGCTTTCTTGATTTGCCCAGGATATGGTCAGGGTGAAAATAATAACCAGAAGAAAAAACAAAATCCCAAACCCTGTATTTCGAACCTTCATACCTTTTCTCCTGAAAATGACTGCTATGGTGCGTATTCTCCGATTTGGCCTTGTTTGAGAAATGTATCCAACTCCTTCTCCGTGACCCCCATGGCAAGCACACGATCAAGCGCCCGTTCGTATGTGATTGGGGTGCCTCGGAGCTTGGCATATTGCTCGGTTTCACTTGAAAGCCCGCGAATGCTCCGCCCGGTATCCGCTTCCTGTGCCTCTATTTTACTCCCGCCCAGAGAGGCAAAGAGATCGTCGGTTTCACCCTCAGCCTCTTTTTGAGGGGGGGCCTCTGAAAGCCTGCCACGATACATCCACCCTTCCTCCCCCGAAGGGATACGGACTTTGTGCCACCGCCTTTTGCTGGTCAGGACGCTCACTTCTGTGCCAATGGGGACGATCTCGATAGTCCGTGATGAGGCCTTGTTGTTTGACTTGAGCTTGGACCCCTCTGAAGTTACCCAGAGGGTATCCCGGGCCAGGGCCGGAGGGATCAAAAAACACAGAAATACGAGAAGAAGGAACAGGATCAGGGGAATTCTCTTCATGGAAACACACCTCATTTCCAAATGGGGTTTATGGGTGATTAACCCATCGTGTGCCATAAGAACCGGCAGCTATCGAGCCAACGTTTCAACCCTAACATCTTTCTTTTCCTGTTTCAAATCAATTTAGTCTCTGAACGAAAACCTCGAAATAAAAACGAAAACAACATCAAACAGGGGGTTTTGGTGGGTTGAAATTATCAAGGTTAATCCAACATCCAAAATCTAAAATCCAAAATCGTGTCTGAACAAGGTTTTCGTTCAGGCACTATTTATAGTCTCCCACCAGAACAAAGGCGCCCCAGTAACCGGGGTGAGGATAGCGGTTTTTTACGTGCAGGATGGCCTTCCTCAGGCTCTTTGCCTTGTCCGAGGTCCTGTAGCTTCTGTAAAACTGTTTTACAAGCATGGCCGTGGAAACATCGCTTACACGCCAGAGACTTGATATCATGGCATGGGTGCCTGCATACAAAAAGGACCTGTTCATACCGATCACATCGTCTCCCCCCGTCACTTTTCCGAGGCCTGTTTGACACGCGCTCAACACCACAAGATCTGCGTTTATCTGGAGCCCGAAAATCTCAGAGGCCTCAAGGTTCCCGTCTGCTTGTACGTCCCTGGCGAGTTTTATAGATGAAAAAAGCGGGTTGATGGGGTCAAATTCGCCGTGGGATGCCAGATGAATGATACCAAACTCAGCAATATGGTCGATGACCCAGCTCTCGGTTGCCTTTTCTCCCGTGAGCACCGTGATATCGGAAAAATTCCAACCAATGGACTCTACTTCATGTTTGGCAAAGGGGAGATCCAGGGCCGGATTCCTCAAGTCGGGGTTACCGATGGCCAGTACGCGTTTGTTCTTGTCCGCCTTCCGTCTTTTGAGAGTGTAACGGAAGACACTGGCAGTGGGGAGATAAAACAGGGAATGACGGTCAGCCAGATAGTGTTGTCCATTA
>JAUVRS010000183.1 GCA_030597505.1 Desulfobacteraceae bacterium | reverse complement strand
TATTTTTTTTTATTATTTTTGGTTCACTGATATCCATTTTCCACCTCCTTTTTTATCTGACCACAGACCATGATGTCCTGTTTTTATCTCTGCCGCATTTCAATATTCGTAGGCGTTCACCTACACTTTACGATTTTTTTCCCCCCAGTAGCTGGCCCGCAGTTCCCGTTTTAATGTCTTTCCATAGTTGTTTTTGGGGAGTTCATCCACAAAGTCTACTGTGCTGGGTTTTTTGTAGCTTGCGATATGTTTTTTACAAAAAGAAATCAGCTCTTCTTCGGTGGCAGATCGTCCAGGCGCCAGGGCGACTACCGCCTTGATCGCCTCACCCCATTTGACGTCCGGAACCCCTATGACCGCAACCTCCTTGATTGATGGGTGTTTTACCAGAATCTCTTCAATCTCGCGGGGGTAGATGTTCTCACCTCCGCTTATGATCATGTCCTTTGACCGGTCCATGATGAATAGATATCCGTTTTCATCCATATAACCCATGTCGCCCGTGTGGAGCCATCCGTTTTTGATGGTCTCTGCCGTGGCCTCGGGGTTGCGCCAGTAGCCCTTCATGACCAGGTCCGAGCGGGTAACGATTTCTCCGGTTTTATTTGGCGGAAGCTCTCGGCCCTTTGTGTCGAATACCGCGACTTCCACATCGGTCCTCTGGATGCCTGCTGAACCAAGCCTTTTTGTTTGCGTTGCATTTCCCTTTAAAACATGATCGTCGTGTGGGAGATAGGTGATGGTCATGGGAGATTCTCCCTGTCCAAACAGTTGGACCAGACAGGGACCCAGTTTTCTAATGGCCTCCTTCAGATCTTCCACCAGCATTGGCGCACCGCCATAGACAAGGGCCTTGAGTGAACTGTGATCATAGTGAGACGCCTCGGGGCTGTCCACCATCAGCTTGACCATGGTCGGAGCAGCAAACATATTTGTGACTTTGTATTTCTCGATGGCCTCGAAGACAAGCCCGGGATTGAATGACTTGGACTCCAGGACGACGTTCAACCCGCCTTTTCCGATGTTGGGAAGTGCATACAACCCGCTCCCATGTGAAAGGGGCGCGGCATGGAGGATTACCTCGGCAGAGCCAAAACCGGGGCATATATCAGCGAAAAAATTCATGGTCGCTGCGACCAGATTACGGTGGGTGAGCATGGCACCCTTTGGCATGCCGGTTGTTCCGGACGTATAGAAAAGCCAGGCCAGATCATCCGGTTGGACAGGGACATCTGAAAATTGATCCGATTCAGCGGATAGTACCCTTTCATAATCTAAGAGTTCATCTTGACCCCCCGAGAGGGTAATTAATTGCCGGACCTTTTTTATCCGGCCTCGTATCTCCTGGATTGACTTATTGAATTCTGGAGAGAGAATGACCGCCTTTGCCTCAGAATGGTCAATGATAAAGGAGAATTCATTTGGGTGAAGCCTGAAATTGATGGGCACTGCGCCGCAGCCGGCCTTGAAACAGGCAAACATGGACTCAAGCATTTCGGGATAGTTGTATTGAAGGAGGGCAACGTTATCCCCGTGGCCGATGCCCTGTCTGTTTAGGGCATTTGCCAGTTGGTTGACCCGGGAGTTGAATTGGGAATAAGTCAGGGTCCTGGAACCGTGTGTTACGGCCAGTTTGTCAGGGTGTGTCCGGGCTGATTTTGTCAACAACGTACCGATGTTCATGGGCCCTCCCATTTTCTAATGAGGGTCTTATCATCTTAATCCGTCCTGCGTCAAACCACTTTCAAAAAGCGTCGATACCCTATCGAATGCCGCCCTCCGGTTGAACTTTGACAACGGGTAAATCACACCTCAAACAGCCCGGGATAAGTTGTAAACGGCAGACAACCCGATCCCCCTTAAATATTTAAGTGATCGTAATCACTCAGGTGGGTAGGCTGAAGGCTGAAGACTGTTAGGAAAAGCGGGAATACTGCGCACTTTGAAGCCATGTTTGATGTGACAATCTGCTGTTTCTCCGCCAAAGTGCGGCAATCGTTCTGTTCGGACTCCTTCAGCCTAAACAGCTTCAGCCTGACTACGTGAGTAGTCACAAGTGAACAAAAATTGGATTGCAATTATTTAACCGGTTGTATAGAACCCATAGCAATTTACTCAAATTCATCAAACGATTGGTAGAAAGGAAACCGCTATGCAAATAACGGATCATATTCATGCGTTAAAGACCCATTTTCAACTTGTATTTTCACCGGAAAGAATCGTACAGCGTTCTGTCTATTTGTACCTCGTATTTGGAGAAAAAGTTCATCTGATCGATTGTGGCGTAAAGGGCGTTGACCAACAGATTTTTGCTTATCTGGAGGCAATGGACAGAAAAAAAGAAGAAATTGAAACACTTGTTATCTCTCATTCCCATCCGGACCATATGGGTGCGGCGGTGTCCGTAAAAGAAAAAAGCGGGTGTAAGGTTGCCTATCATGAGAACGAGAGAGGGTGGATCGAAGACATTGAAAAACAATATGAGGAGCGCCCCATCCCCGGTTTTCACACGCTGGTGGAAGGGTCTGTATCCCCTGATATTGTCTTAAAAGATGACGATCTGCTGCGTTTGGAAGATGGGCTCAACTTAAACTTCATACACACCCCTGGGCACTCCAGAGGGTCCATTTCCCTTTATCTTGAAAAAGATGCGGCGCTGGTTACCGCTGATGCCCTGCCGCTTCCGGGAGATCTTCCCCTGTATGAAGATATTGGCGAGTCGGTTGCATCCATAAGAAAATTGCAGCAGGTGCCAAATGTCAAGGTTGTTTTTTCGTCCTGGGAAGCTCCCATCCAGAACCCAACAGAAATTAAAGACCGTATGGAAGAAAGTCTGCAACTGCTCCGTAAGATTCATGAAACTGTTTGTTCAAACATTGAACCGGAGCAGTCTGACATGGCTTTATGCGAAAAGGTGGTAGAGGAGTTGTCCCTGCCGCCGCATGCGGTCAGCCCCATCATGGCCAAGGCTTTTTCCTCCAGCCGAAAATATTGTGACAAACATCTTTTTCGAAGGTGAGGACAAATCGGTCATCCCTCCTAATGGAGGAATTAAGCCGTCCGTGCGGCTATGTCGGCCCAGTGAGCCGTGTTGAGTGGCTTGCCTAGGTCTGCCGTGACCAACCTGTCCGTGACCTCCAGAAGTTTTTTGATGAGTGCGGGTTCTGACTTGAGATACGCGTCGTTATCCTCCACGCGGCCGACCACGATGCCCAAAAGCTCGGTAATGGCATTGCCGATGGAATTTTGACCGATAGTGACTATCAGGTCCCCTTTATCGTTTCGATACAAGAGTTGTTTATAGGCCGGCTGCCACCTGACGTTGTTTGCATAGTGCGGATTTCTTAGGATCGTTTCCCGAATCATCCTGGCCACCTCGTGAAAGTCGTTGCTAAAAAGGAGGATGTTGTCTACCAGGTTCGGGAAATAAATATCCTTGTCCACCTTGTAGTCGCGGCGGGACACCACACCGAAAAAAGCTCGGTAAAAATCCAGAAATCCTTTTAGTACTTGCCGGTATTCCTGCCAGAATTTTCTTTCTTTCAGAGCCTTGTCCCCGTATTTTACCTTCCAACTGGGCAGCCCCTGTGGGTAACCTGTTACCTCAATCCTTGACTCTTCGGCGCTGGCCGGGACCAGGATCTCAAAATCCAGGGCCGCATCCAGAAAGCGGCGGTACACACCGCTCAAACTCTTTAAAAACAAGCTGTTGTATCCACCGTCGGTCAGATTGAGGTTATCCGGATCAGCGGGTTCCGCGCGTTTTAGCACCTCGATCGGGAAAACCATAAAATGGTTGTGGACCATTCGAATACTGGGCACCCCGGGTTTATTGAGAGACCAGGTGTTGTCAAGACTGGCCTCCCCGCAAAGAATGAGATATTCCGCCGGGTCGGTATATTTTTCCATCATGTAATCGAAGATAATAGAACTCATCCTGTTCCAGACTTTTCTTATGGCCAGTTGGACCTGGGTGTGACGAACCGGACGGCCAAGGGGGTCCAGGATTTTGCTGGATGTGTCCAACATAATGGCCGTGTCAAACTCAAGGGAGTGCCCAATGAGTTTCCGAAAAAGCAGTAGATCTTCCGGGGTCCTGAGGACCCCGTTTTCTATGGTCAGGTTTTCCAGGTTGGCCTGGCTGTTAAAAAATTCGACCGGTGTCATCTCATCTGGAATTTCGGTATGAAATTTGGGGTGGGGCGTAACAATTGCCCTGGGGGTACTTTGAAAATCCGTCATCTCTCTCGCTCCCTATGGTTTTATGGTTCGGGGGGTAGGGAAATCCGTGGCATCAATAGAATATACACTGAAACCCACCGTCCCACAACCAGTTATCTTGGCCGCCGTCAGTTGATCGGGTTGGTTTTAAAAATGTGAACGTTGTTTCAATGTTGACTTATTTAAGGTTCAAGCCGTCCCATAACCGTGTCTGCGGATGCAATCAGGTCCGCAAATACCGCTTTCGTACCTACTTGTCAACAAAGAATGAGCGCAAAGATTTCTACGGATCGACAATTGAGAAAACGTGTTGAGAAGCTGAGAACCCAAATGCGCATAAGTCGAGGGTAGCCTTTATTTGGCAAATAATTCCTTCCCGATTGGCCCATAAACACCAGCTGAATCATCAGGTGAGTTCAGCTTGAGCCCCAGTTCGTTTCCGGATCGGTTACTGGAGTTAAAACCCCGGTAGCTGGCTGCCGACCCCATGATTCCCCTTGACTATTTACTTGATTTCAATATATTTCTTTAGCTGATTCAGGTGTTTGCCTTTAACCGATAATGGGAGACCTATGAACCGATTCCAACAACTCTTTTCTCCAGGATGAGATCAGGGTTTTTATTTCTCTGGGACTATCTTCCCTCAAGGCTATCGAAAACCGGATGCTTAATTTTAAATCGAATATACCAGGCGATCATATGATGAATGGAGGGATCAAAATGAAAAGAATTATCATAGTTATTTCAATTCTTTTGTTGGTTTCTTTTCTCCCGATAAACGTCTCTGGGGGCTGTATTGAGGGAGATTGTCAGGATGGGGAGGGGGCCTATATCTATCTCGATGGGAGATTATATATCGGGGAATTCAGAGACGGAAAAAGACATGGCCACGGAACCTATAACCGGCCTGAAGGTCCAAAGTACGTTGGTGAATACAAAGCTGGTAAAGAGCATGGCCAAGGGACTTATGATTTTTCTGACGGGTCAAAATATGTAGGGGAATGGAGGGACGGGAAACACCACGGAAAAGGCACTTACATCTATTCTGATGGTAGGGAATTTACAGGTCAATGGAAAGATGGCAAAAGGGATGGACAAGGGACCATTATCTATCCTGACGGTCGAAAATTCCTAGGTAAATGGAAGGATGGCTTAAAAAGAGGAGTTTGGATGATCCCCTATTCTGATGGGATAAAATATCTCGGGGAATACAAAGACGGTAAAAGGCATGGAAAAGGGACCCTTACCTATCCTGATGGGTCAAAGTATGCCGGTCAATTTAAGAACGATAAATTTGATGGAGAAGGGACATATATATTCCCTGATGGGTCAAAGTATGTCGGTCAATACAAGGACAATAAGCGAAATGGCCAAGGGACCTATAGCTCTTCTGCTGGATACAGATATATTGGCGAATTCAAGGATGGAAAATTTGATGGAGAGGGGACTTATACTTTTTCTGTCGGATCAAAATATGTCGGTGAATTTAAGGATGGGAAATTCCAGGGAAAAGGGACTTTTACCTCTCCTGATGGGTCAAAATATGTAGGTGAATGGGAAAACAACACCCGTAATGGTCAGGGGTCTTTTACCT
>JAUVRS010000175.1 GCA_030597505.1 Desulfobacteraceae bacterium | reverse complement strand
TGTGCCAAGGGGTAATCGTTTTGGCTGACCGAAAACACCAGTTCCCTCCCGATTCCGGGCCAGGAAAAGACCGTCTCGGTTAGGGCACCGCCATTGATGGAAAAGGCCAGGCTGAGGCCCACACTGGTGACCACAGGCAGGGCGGCATTGGGCGCTGCATGATGATCCCGAATCACCTTTTCTTCAAGACCTTTGGCCCTTGCGGTCAGGATATAGTCCTCCTTTAGCGTCTCCAGCATGCTGCTCCGCATGATCAGCAGATAGGCGCCAAAGTGTATGAGAAACAGGGTAGTCAGGGGCAGGACCATATGATACATGACATCCAGGGCCTTTGTCAGAACCCCCGAATCCGGGTCAAGCCATACCTCCTCGGAAACCATTCCGTTTATTGGAAACCACCCCAACTTAAAGCCAAATACCCAGATCATAATAAGGGCCAGCCATGGCAGAAAAAGGGTGTGGGTCACCAAAGCGCCGATAGTCAGCCAGACGTCGGTCTTATCACCCTTGTGCCAGGAGGCTATCTTCCCAAGAAACACCCCCACCAAGGCCGATAGGATAATGGAGGTGGTGAACAGAAGGATGGTGTTTGGTAAACGATCCCATATGATCTTGACCACGGGCTCCCCATAATGAAAAGAATAACCGAATTGGCCCACAAAAAAATTCTTGATGTATATGACGTACTGAACCAGGAGCGGCTCATCCAGACCCAGTTGGGAAATGAGATATTCTGAGTCCTCGGGAGTCATGTCAGGGTCGACCATTCTGGAGACGGGGTCCCCGGGGGCCAGACGGAAAAGCAGGAACAGAACCGTAAGGATCACAAAAAAGATGATAATAATCTGGATCAGCCTGCGGATTATGTATTTTCTCAGTTCCACGGATTTAATTCCAAGTCATATCTCGGGCTGTTGCCAGCCATATATTTTCAGATGATTAAATCGGTTTCAATACACAGAAGGACCACAAATTCCCAACCCCGCCAAGCATCTGGACCCATCCGGTGAATCTCCCCTTGCGGGTCGCTTCAACCAGTTTGGGGTTGTATAGCGGGATATAGGGAACATCCGTCAGGATTATCTTTTGCATCTCCCATATCAACGCCCTTCGCTTCTCTCTGTTCATGGTATCGGCGGATTCATCAGCGATCCGATCAAAATTTGGGTTGTTATATCCGCTCATATTCCATCCACGTTTTTTGTTATTTCTGGAAATAAAAAAGTTCCTCAGATAGTCCGGATCAAGGGACAACCTTCCATACCCCAGGATAAAGGCATCAAAGTCTCGTTTTACCTTTACCTGTTGGATCAGGGCGCCAAAGGCCATTGGCCGAGAATAGGCGGGAACCCCCAGTTCCCTCAGCCATTCCTGCATCATCATGCCGGTCATTGCCCGGTGGGGGTCATAGTCTGCCGGTGGGGTGAGAATCGTAAATTTCTCCAAAGGCTTTCCATCGGGGGTCCGGATAACCTCACCCCGTGTGAGCTTTCCGTCAGGAGACACCGGCGGCACGTCCCATGTATACCCCGCACCTTCCAGGATCTCATAGGCCTTTTTGACGCGCTGTTCCCTGTTGCACCCCTCACAATACCGGGGTACGTCCGGGTAATACCAGAACTTGTTTCCTGATGGCACGATTGAGTACATCCTGAGTCCATATCCCTGAAGGATTCGAGAAATGATAAATTCCTCATCAATCAGGGTGGCCACCGCCCGCCTCAAGTTTGCATCATTAAAAGGGGGTTTTCTGACATTGAACCCCATGTAGTAAAGAGCGCTTCTCTTGTTGGTGAACAACTGGATATCAGGGCTTGCCTTCAGATCCTCGATATAACCCGACTGGATGCCCCACCAAAACATATCTATGCTCCCCTTCTTTATAGCGAGAATGGCGGCATCGGAAGTGCCATAGATCTTAAAAATAACGCCATCTATAAAGGGACCCAGCAACCTGCCGCTTATCTTCAGACCATTACCAAAAAAGAACTTGTTTTTCTGGAGAAACAGGTAGGCCCCCCGTCTCCAGTCTTTTAAGACAAAAGGGCCAGTACCGACCGGATTCTTCATTTTTTCATTGAGTAGGCTGACAAGTGGTTTTTTTGTCTTCCTGGCCGCTTCAATAATTTTGCTCCACTCCTTTTCCTGTACGATGGGGGTTGCCAGTGTTCTGGTCAGAAAGATTGCCTTTGGTTTCTCGAGATAGAATTTTACCGTGTGTTTGTCCGGGGTCTCGATCTTTTTTATAAACTTCCATTTGGAGAGGTATCTGGGAATCCTAAACTCCTTTATAAAGCGCCCCGTAAACGCCACATCCGCCGATGTGAATTCTGTCCCGTCAGACCACTTGGCAGGCCTGAGTTTGACTGTGTAGGAAAGGGCCTGGGGATCAAACACGGGGTCTTCCGTAGCCAGCCAAGGGATGAGCTTTAGCGTGTCTGGACTTCGAACATAGAGGGGCTGGTATATGAGGCCAAGGACCTTTAAAGACCATCTGTCACCAGCGCGCCAGATATTGAGTGTCCTGGGTTCCTGCAAAAGCCCCATCTTGAGCATGTTGGCCGCCCATGTTTGCGTGTTTGACACATGCATAATAAGCAGCATCATTGCGGCGGTCGCAACCAAAAAGGTCCTGCAACGCCACGTTTTGTCTTGAATCGAATTCCTATTGTTCATGGCCCCTCCCCCTAAATTCCGTCTGGTTGTTTTTCAAGAAACTCAGCCAACCTTCATTTCCTCAACCTTTTTTTCAATGAAGTCTATGACCTTGGCCTCAAGCCGTATATTGTCAAGCCGGTTTATCCGAGGAATTCCGCCCGGGCTGACACAGTTTATCTCTACCATCTTATCTCCAATAACGTCAACACCTACAAAGAACAAACCATCCTGAACCAGCCGTTCTTTGATCACGGCACAAATCTTTTTTTCCTCAGATGTCACCTGGTGCCGGTACGATCGGGCTCCCGCGTGAATATTGGTCCTGAATTCACCCGCAACGGGTTTTCTTCTCATCGCCCCGATAATTTCGCCGTTTAGCAAAAGGATCCTCACGTCACCTTGGCCCTTCACCCCGTCCAGATACTCCTGAACCATAATCGGCTCTCTCTCAGGATAGGAACGATAGGCTCTTACATAGTAATTGATCAGAGAATTGAGGTTTTCGCGATCCAGAATACTCACCTTGATCACACCCTCGCCCCCGTATCTCTGGAGGGGCTTGACTACCATGGCGCCCCCAAAATCGTCAATTATTTTTTTTAGTCGGGCCGGATCCCTTGAAACATGAGACTCCGGAATAATGTCGGGGAAATTGAGTGTGTAAAGTTTGCTGTTTGCCAGAATCTGGCCGCTTGTACTGTTTATGATGAATACCTTGTCATTGGCCCACGAAAGAAACTCCATGGTTTGATAGACCAAGGGAGGGTTTTTACGCAGAAACAGGGCGTCAAGATCCGTGATGGTCTCAAATATGAGTTCGTCCTTCTTGAGACAGTTGATGAGATTCCGCCAGTACCGTTTCATGGAAAGATCCCGGGGCACAGTGATATTTCGCATCCTGGCGACCACTTCATTTTTCCGGATGTATACATCGTGAGGTTCCAGAAAATAGACCGAGTGCCCCCGTTGGTTGCACTCGTACATCAAATGGCTTGTGGTCTCATTTTCCGGCTTGATGGAGTCCAGTCTGTCCATCAGAAAGGCTATGTGCATATGTCTCCCCATAATTCTCTTCAACATATTGGACAATCTGAGATGCTATATCCAGCCCCGTTGCAGCCTCAAGGCCCCTAAACCCGGGAGAGTAATTGACTTCCACTACCTTTGCCTTCCCATCGCCATCAACGATGATATCCGTCCCGGAGATCTCAAGCCCCAGGGCACGGCTTGAATTGATGGCCAATTTTGCAAGTTCCTTTCCCAATTCCACGGGCCTGCCGCGACCTGTCAAATGAATATTGGATCGAAAATCCGCAGGTTTGGGTCTGAGTTCCATGGCTCCCAGAATTCGATTCCCCAAAACAAAGGCCCGGATGTCCCGCCGCCCGCTTGGGGGCATATATTCCTGAATCAAGAGACCCTGGCGTTTGTCAAGCAGGTTATTTATGATAAACTCAGCCGTGGCCGGTGACTCCACCAGAACCACCCCCGCCCCCTGTCTGCTTGAAAGTGTCTTTGCCACCACCGGGTAACCGCCGATCTTCCGGACCGCCTCCTTAAAAAGGGCGACATTCCCAACCAGATGTGAGTCAGGCACCGGGATCCCCTGTCTGGCCAGACCCTGGAGGCCCAGAAACTTGTTCCTGGCCAGGAGGACCGAATCAAAACCGTTTACCACAGGAACACCCGCGAGTTCGAAATGCCGCACAAGGGAAAGGGCATAGTCGTTAATAGTTGCCCCGATCCTGGGCAAGACGGCACCGGGTCTTTTATCAACTCCTTTTATTTCCAGTTTTACCTGACCAGTGCCAATCCCAAAGAAACAATCCCTGGGATGAATGATTGAGACCTTATGTCCCTTCACACCCGCGGCCTCGATCAATCTTCGATTGGGATGGTACCTATGGTTTCTTACGCTCAGTATTCCAAAGAGCATCACTTGATTTTGCGCCCTCACCTAAGCAGAGAATCTATTTCCACAAGAATTTTTTCGACGTTTGGGGAAAATGGTTTTTTTGATTCGCTTCTCTTTATAGTCAACTGGAGTTCTCTCTTCAACCGAAAAAGCGCCAGTATTTCGTTGGGCTTATAACCTTCTCCGCGGAGGAATTTGTAGATCTCCTCCACATAGGTATGTCCGTCTGTAAGGCTCTTGTCCACTCTGTCCAACATTTCGCCCATCAACCGAGCAGCTCCCACCGCATCCATGGAGTTGTGACGCCAGGCAAGACCAAGACCTTCCAGGCCAAACCGACCGCTCTCCTCACGGACGAGGGTATTACCACTGTAATAGAAAAGGTAAGGGTGATAATAAGGGAGCCCGCTGTTGTTGATAAATTCGATTGTCTCAGAAAACGTCTCCGTTGTTTCCCCTGGATAGCCAATAATAAAGCTCCCTCTGCCATAAATACCATGATCACCGAGCATCTTGATGGCATCAACGGATTGGTCCACTTTTAATCTCTTGTCCATATTATCCAGGATGGTTTGGCTTCCGGATTCAAGCCCCAGATCAACAAACTCACACCCTGACAACCGCATGAGTTTTGCCAGCTCAGGGGTTAAAGATCCGGCACGGGCAAAGGACGACCATGAAAAAGAAAACCCTTCTTTGATTATCATCTGCAGTACCACCTCGAGCCTTGCCCTGTTGGCAGTGAAATTGTCGTCTGTGAAACGGATGTGTTTGACAAATCCAAGGCTGTTGAGGGCCCTGAGTTCTTCTCTGAGCACCTCTATTGACTTGTAGTGGATCTCGGGGAATAACCAGTGGTAAGTACAGAAACGACACCTGTAGAAACATCCTCGACTGCTGTTTACAGGCAAAATGGTACGGAGATAACCCTCCGGGATGTCTTTCCAAGGTATGGCCGTCGTGTCCATCAGGACTTCTTCACTTTGGCGGGGAGTAAGGACCAGCCTCTCTTTTGTGTCAAACAGGCCCAGGTTTGGTATGCTTTCGATATTTTCCTCCCCCCGGATCAGTGCCCAAAGCAGCCTTAACAGGGTCTGTTCCCCTTTTGCTTCTATTACAAAGACATCGACCTTCCCACAAAATGTGGAAAAAAACCCTTTGGCCTGTGGTGAGAGATCGTCACCGGGATCCAGGGCCTTCTTGACCAGCATCCCCCCCGCGATCACAGCCGTTCTAGGGGCAAACTGCTTGATCTGAACAGCCCTATCCCGTATCTCGTTCATGCAGGTCAAATTGGCTGAGATACACCCCCCCACCGGATCTTCCTGGAGAAAATCCGCTATTTCGACTGTGGCATAATTCTGAACAATGATGGGATCAAACCCGTGCTCAACCAGGTATTGATAAAGAAAAATACCGTTTAGGGTAACGCTGTTGGCCAGGGAATAATATTGGGCCACATTGGCTGGTGTAATTTCCGGTGCC
>JAUVRS010000212.1 GCA_030597505.1 Desulfobacteraceae bacterium | reverse complement strand
CCCTTTTTCAACACCTCAGAAAGACATCGGAATCAATGGCCGCCTTTGAGGGCACTTCCATCCTGGTCTCATTTGGACTCCTTTTTATCATCCAAAACATAGCATTGCTGTCCTGGGGTCCTGACATAAAAGGTTACACCTATCTGGCAGGAACAGTTGATTTTGGCGGTGCAATTTATGCCAAAAACCGGTTGCTTGCCCTTTTGTTCGCAGTGTTCATTGGATTGGCCTTCTATTTTTTTCTGGCACGCACCCGCCTTGGCAAAGCTATTCGTGCAGCCGCCCAGGATATGAATACTGCCCAACTCATGGGTATCAATATTCACAGAATCCTTAGTTTATGTTTTGGGCTTGGCGCCTTAATGGCTGCTTTAGCCGGATGCCTCGTAAGCATGATGTTTGAGATCACACCCCTCATGGGTCTCCCATATTCAATAATTGCTATTATCGCTGTAGTTTTGGGCGGGTTGGGCAATATTTT
The DNA here is from genome assembly GCA_030597505.1 of Desulfobacteraceae bacterium. Classification (GTDB taxonomy): domain Bacteria; phylum Desulfobacterota; class DSM-4660; order Desulfatiglandales; family Desulfatiglandaceae; genus JABMQV01. Next base: position 4,664 of record JAUVRS010000212.1, on the reverse strand, counting down.
GGGAAGTCTGATAGGAGGGTTAATACTCGGTCTTGTGGGAAATATCGTAATGTATATTGATCCCGGCCTATCGTTGATTGCATATTACATGATCTTCCTTCTTTTGATCTTGGTAAGACCGACCGGCATTTTGGGGAAATAGAGAATGCCAACCACTAACAGCGCAGCTTCCAAATGGCTTTTTCCCCTGTTGTTGCCTTTTATTATCATAATCCTCGCAGCGATTATTCCCCGATTCCTACGCCCTTACACCATCATATCAATAAATAATATATTCATGTACATGGCCCTTACCGTCAGCTGGGCTATTTTCTCAGGTCCCACCGGTTACATATCCCTTGCCTCTGCTGCCTTTTTTGGCATCGGGATATATGTCACGGCCGTCCTAGGAGACGGGTTGTCTTTTCTGACGGTGATCGCCTTTGGCGGTTTTGCGAGTTTCTTACTGGCACTTCTGACGGGTCTTTCAAGCTTGCGGCTCAGGGGCATGTATTTCACCATATTCACTTTCGGGCTCAGTGAGCTCATTAGACACTCTGTCCTATGGTGGGAAGTTAACATCACAAGGACCGTGGGAAGATTGGTTGTATCGGCAGACAACATAACCGTCTATTACGCCATGTTGACGATTGTCTTGCTCACGCTGGCCATGGCCTATTTTGTAAACAATTCTAAATACGGGCTTGCGTTGCTTGCGATCGGCGAATCAGAGGAAGCCGCCGATCACATTGGAATAAATGTAAATGGATTAAAAATAGTCGCCTTCGCCATAAGCGCGTTTTTTATGGGAGCGGCCGGGGCAACCATGGCCACCCGTTGGACATATATTGACCCGTCCATTGCCTTTAATTCGCTGTTTTCCTTTATGCCGGTGCTGATGGCCATCTTTGGGGGTGTTCGTCGAATCTATGGCCAAATCATAGGCGCCACGGTGCTTACGCTTCTGGCAGACATGCTGATAACCACATTTCCATATTACTATAACCTCCTTTACGGTATCATACTGGTAGCCGTTATCCTGTTTCTGCCCGAAGGCCTGACGGGTATACGTGAAAAAATGACAAAATGGCGGAAACGAGCATTGGTGGAATGACATGCGGATACTTGAGGGAAAAGACGTCCAAAAATATTTTGGGGGGTTGGCCGCCGCTGCCGGCGTCGATTTTCATATAAATCAAGGGGAAATTGTGGGGTTGATCGGTCCCAACGGGGCGGGTAAAACAACCCTTTTCAACCTGATATCCGGGTCTATTGCTCCCACATCAGGAATCATAATGTTCAAGGGTAAAAACATTCTGGGACTAAAGCCACATCAAATCTGTAAAAGAGGGTTAGCAAGAACGTTTCAGCTGGTTAAGCTCTTCGGCAGTATGACGGTTTCTCAGAACATACTACTGGCTTGCCTCTTTGGCAGGTCAGGCGGAATCCACAAATCGGAGGCCCAGCGAGAGTCTTCAAACTTGTTGGAATTTGTTGGATTATCGGGAATGGACAATGTCATCGCCAAAGAAATGACCATAGCAAAACAAAAACGCCTTGAAGTAGCCAGGGCGTTGGCAACAAAACCGGAGTTGCTGTTGCTTGATGAGTTGATGGCGGGGCTAAACCCGACCGAGGTCGCCCAGGCAACAGAGCTGATACTGAAAATACGGAAAAAAGGGATTACAATTTTTATGATTGAACATGTCATGAAGGCGATCATGGGTGTCTCTGACCGGGTCATTGCGCTTCATTATGGGAAGAAGATCAGCGAGGGTACGCCAAAAGAGATCACTGCCGACAGGACGGTTAAAGAGATATATCTGGGAATATAGGCCCATGTTGAAAGTGAACAATATAAACGCGGCTTATGGGAAGATTGACGTCTTATGGGACGTTTCCATGAGAGTAGCTGAAAAAGAAATCGTTGCCCTGGTTGGCGCCAATGCAGCCGGTAAAACAACGATGCTAAATACCATATCCGGCCTACTCCATCCCGGGGCAGGAACTCTGGAATTTCTCGGGAGACGAATAGATGGAACCCCGCCATACCAAATCGCCACAATGGGTATCTCCCATGTACCCGAGGGCGGAAAACCCTTTCCGGACATGACTGTCCTCGAGAACCTTGAGATGGGCGCTTATATTAATGAAACATGGAAGAAAAGGGCAGAAACCCTTAGCCAGGTTTATGAGTTTTTTCCTATTCTCAAAAAACGCTCGGGGCAATTGGCACGCACGCTGAGCGGTGGCGAACGCCAAATGCTGGCCATGGGACGAGGTTTGATGGCAAAACCCAGACTCTTTATGTTTGATGAACCTTCCTATGGGTTGGCACCCATAATAGTAAAGGAGCTTTTTGAATTCATAAGATTGCTTCATGGACAGGGGATGACTATCTTAATCGTTGAGCAAAATATCCGACATGCCCTGGAAGTATCAAGCAGAGGATACGTCCTGGAAAATGGTAGGATCGTTTTGGAAGGTGAGAGCATAGGCCTTCTCGACAATGACCATGTCAGAAAAGCGTATTTAGGTTTATAAAAAAATGGAGTGTAACGGAAAACCGGTTGTTTCATTCGACCTTAAACCCATGCACTCATTCGATCTGTGGGGCGTCATTGTAGACAAACATGTCCTTGGGAAGTGGAAAATTCAAACCTACGAAGAACTTGCCCAAAAGGAAAAGATACCGAAAGATACTGTGAGGCGAGTTGTCCGGGAATACCGCAATCTCCTTGATGGGGAACCATGGGCAACCGGACCGAGGAAGAGTGAAATCATAGATGCCATTGACGGTCCTGCATTGGCCCATGGAATCCGGCCTCATTATGCTTCCGCTTTTATGAAGGATGCCTTATGTGCCATGCGGAAGATACTTGACGCAGGTCAAAAGCTTATGATTTTCACATCCAAACCAGCGCCGGAACTGGGAGAACAGCTTGCCGCAAGCCACGGCGAAAAAATGGTGGAGATACGATGGGGAGACAAAAGCAATCCCCATTCCTTCAAAGAGGTTTGTCAAAAAGAAACCCGGCTTGGAAATCGTGTGGTCACCCACACCGCCGATGAATTGCCGGAACTGATGGCAGCACGAAAGAGTGGATTGTTCCATGAAAACGGCCTGATTTACGTCAATAGAAACAATTGCAATTCAAAAGACAGAGTTACAGAAGAGGGTATCCATTGTTACGTCGATGATTTACGGGATGTGAAGTATTCTTCACTGGTTCTTAATCTTTAGGGCCTGAGCAGGTCTAAGTCTGTCTGAAAACTTTGAAATTGTCTGTTAAGGAATTGATCATGATCGAGAAACAAGAATCTTGGAACCCTTTTTTGGTGATTTTACCCAGAGAAAAACGCTCGATATATTTTTAGTTTCACGCATATTTTGAGGTTCGGTATTGCCGATCTTGTTGACGTATAAGATATTTAGGGAGAATAACAATGGGAGAAACAAAAAAAGTTAGAACCGCCTGTCGAAATTGTCATGGGGGATGCGGCGTCATTGCCCATGTCAAGGACGGAAAGGTCATAAAGGTGGAAGGGGATCCGGATTCCCCCATCAGTCACGGCACGCTTTGCAGCAAGGGCCTTGCGATCACTCAATTGGCTTATCATCCGGACAGAGTTCTCCATCCAATGAAAAAAGGTGACAAGGGCTGGGAACGAATCACCTGGGATGAGGCCCTGGATACGGTGGCTCAAAAGTTCAACGCCGTTATCAAAGAATATGGCGCGGAGTCTATTGTTATCGGTCAAGGAACAGGGAGGGATTACGAGAGCCATCTTTACCGGTTTGCAAACCTCCTGGGCACACCCAATGTGCTTACCGCAGGGCATATGTGTTATGTATCCCGGGTCGCTGCCACTCTGATCACATGCGGAAACCTTCCTGTCTGTGACTATGCCGGCGAACCAAAATGTATCGTCATGTGGGCCTGTAACCCCCAGTGGACCAACCCCGACGAGTACAAGGGAGAGGGTTTCTGGCGGGCTTATAAAAAAGGAAGCAAGCTGATTGTCATAGATCCCCGTGAGGGGTTCTTGGCAAAAAGGGCCGATCTGTGGCTGCAGCTCCGCCCGGGTACGGATGCGGCTCTTGCCATGGGTTTTCTCAATGTGATCATTGAAGAAGAGCTCTATGACAGGGAATTTGTTGATAACTATGTCAACGGGTGGGACGCTTTTGTCGAGAGGGTCAGGGAGTACCCCCTTGAAAAGGTAGAAGAAATCACGTGGGTAAAACAAGACTTGATCCGAAAGGCCGCAAGGATGTATGCCACCACAAAGCCCGGGTGTATCAACTGGGGCGTACCCACGGAACAGACCCTGAACTGTACGGACTGCACCCGGATCATCACCGGTCTTATGGCCGCAACAGGCAACTTGGACGTACCTGGCGGAAATGTCTTTTTTGTGCCCCCGCCGGTACGAACGGTCTCCCAGTTTTGCCGCCACAGGGATCTCCCCAAAGAGCAGCTGAAAAAACGGCTGGGCGGCGATCAGTACAAGCTGGCCTCGAGGGTGGCCATGATCACACCCAAGGTGGCATGGGATGCCATTCTGACCGGAAAACCCTATCCCCTGAAGGCGGGCCTCTTGTGCGGCACCAACCCCGTGTCAACCAGGGCCAATGCCCGGGAGCCCTATGAGGCCTTAAAAAAACTTGATTTCCTTGTGGT
>JAUVRS010000329.1 GCA_030597505.1 Desulfobacteraceae bacterium | reverse complement strand
GGAGCCCTACAGCCCTTATTCTTTTCTCTCTCTTTATTGACTGCATCGTTTCTTTTGCTACCCAGTGCCCATCCACGGTGCTGGAAAGGCAAAAAATCTGACAGAATCCTTTTTTTTGACCAAAATATGCATTTTTTAAGAAACCGGCATTGTCATTAGTACCACATTGTGGTATCTATCGTCAATAGGTTTTCCCAGGTGACCTCTGTCTGTTTTCGCTGATTACCCCAAGATTTTTTATATGAGGTGTCTGTTGTTGTCAAGATCCAAATCAAAGGACCGGGACCATCCACTCCTTTCTGTTTCCAAGCCAATAAAGGCCTGGAAACGGGCCAATCGAAAAATGAAATGGAACATAAATAAGGAGGAATTCAAGAGGATTGGAAAGACCCCATCATTGACTGAAAATGACCGTCAAGACGGTTTTCAGGGCATCGGCCTTTTTTACGGATTTGGTGAGGACGGCAACGGAAACGCCGATTCGGTTCTTTCGGGAAGGCTTGCCTGGGAATATGCCCTCAGGCGCTGGCGGGTCAAGACCTGGCAGTGCGAATATATCGATTTCAATAAGTCGGACAATATCCGTCTAAGACCGGCGGCGCCACCCAGGCCCAAGGGATTCTATTTTGCCAAATTTCAGTCAGGGGAAAAATACCGGTCACTGACGGTATCCGGATTTCGCAAAAACCTTTCTGAAGAGACAGGTTGCGGGCCCGAAGGGATACAACTCCTGGCAGTCACCAACACCCACCTCAATAACATGTTAAAAAAAAAGGAGATCCCTTTTTTAACCCTTGCTGACTATGATGTTGCGCCATACGGGTTTAATGATTTCTTTGATGCCGCCCAGATCTTCTTTAGCACCAATATCCTTGGTTTGGGCATAGGGAACGTTGATCGCAACTACCCGCTTTTTGGAATCCCCACTCTCCGCTTCTAAGTCCTTGACTCCCGCCAAGGCTTTGATCGACCGGGGCCAATCCCTTTGGGTTCAGGAATGCTGGATTGACAAAATCCCCTATGGTCAATGGAAACCAAAAAAAGGGTTTTTTATTTCAGTGGGAGCCACAAAAGGAAAAAAGTTTTTTTGATGGCGCCCTCTTACTATAAAATATTCTTTTGATGTCCTGGACATGGAACTGTCAAGTTCATTCTGCTATCGGGGTCTGGATTTTGAAGGGGATGTTTTGAAACATCCTGAGTTTCTGGAAAAAGCCTATCTTTCAGGAAAGGGATTGTCTCGGGCCGTCCATGAGTAAAAACTCGTCAGACCGGTTTTAAACAGCCAAAAAAGACCCATATAAGACGAGCGCATTTATGTGTTTGTCAAACTGGATCGGTTGAGGAAAAACCAGACGTTTTAGGGACCCCACCGTCATGAGCAATGATACCACGGTCCGAACGGCATAGATCGAAAAGCCACCCAGGCCATTCGTATTTCCGATTCCAACTCTACTATTCGGGTCAGTTGCATGATTTGCAGTAACCGAAATTTGACCAAATAGCTTCAAAGCTGAAGACAAAAGCCAATTTGGCAACATCAGACATTGAGATTTGGAATCAGATATGCCTGTTGAGATAGAATTGTATGATCAAATCTAAGCAACTGCATAATTTTAGGAATGGAACCGTTGTTATGCAAATCTTGATATTGTCGATGGTTCCAAATGCAAGATTTGTGTTTGTAAACTCGCGTCCCATCGAACGCACACATACGATATGAAACCTTAAATTTCCCTATTTTCAACAATTGATTTTGCTGACGCAACCTTATGCAGGGTATGCCCGCCCCGTAGGATCAGTTACCGTGTGATTCAAAAGAAAAGGGGGAGTCAATAAGGCTCCCCCCCTTAATACAGTGGTCATTCCTAACGCTATCCGTTAGCCGCCATGCGCACCTCTGTTACGGGATCAAGGACAAGGGCTTTATCCAGAGCCTCATCGATTCTGTCCACAAGAACAAACTGCATGGATTCACGGACTTCGTCTGGTAACTCGTCAAGGTCCTTATCATTGCGCTTGGGCAAGATGACGGTTGTAAGACCAGCTCGATGGGCAGCCAGTACTTTCATTTTGATACCACCCACAGGCAACACGCGACCCCGTAGGGTCACCTCTCCCGTCATGCCCACTTCACTTCTAACGGGTCGGTCGCTATAGAGACTGGCCACAGATAGAACCATTGCCAGACCCGCTGATGGCCCATCTTTAGGGGTTGCACCGGCTGGTACGTGGATGTGGACGTCCGTGGTTTCGAACAGATCAGGCTCAACCCCAAGCTGCCGGGTCTTTGATCGAACATAGCTATGGGCGATCTGGGCGCTTTCTCGCATCACGTCGCCCAACTGACCGGTAAGGGTAGGGTTCCCCTTTCCCTTCATTCCGGTAGCCTCGATAAACAGGATGTCCCCGCCAACAGCCGTCACAGCAAGGCCTGTTGTAATTCCCGGAATTTCGATTTTCTCAGAGGACTCGGGCTCAAACTCCTCTTTCTTGAGGTATTCCCTCACCACCTCGGGTGTAACAGAAATATGGGTCAGCTCGCCAGCGACAATTTTCACCACCGCCTTACGGCATACGGCTCCGATCTGACGTTCCAGTGTACGGACGCCTGCCTCACGCGTGTAGTGCCTGACGATCTTCTGGAGGGCGTCTTCAGAAAACTCGATCTCTTTCTCCCTGAGCCCATTGGCCTTTAATTGCCTTGGAACCAGGTGCCGCCGAGCAATGTGAACCTTTTCCTGCTCTGTGTAGCCGTCCAACTGAATAATTTCCATCCGATCGCGCAAGGGCGACGGGATTGTCTCAAGCTGGTTGGCAGTTGTGATAAAGATAACATCACTGAGGTCAAAATCCACATCCAAATAATAATCCCGAAAGGCGTGGTTTTGGGCCGGGTCCAGCACCTCCAATAAGGCACTGCTGGGATCCCCTCGCCAGTCATTGCCGATCTTATCCACTTCGTCCAGCATAAACACAGGATTTCTGGTACCAGCCCGTTTTATGGCCT
>JAUVRS010000241.1 GCA_030597505.1 Desulfobacteraceae bacterium | reverse complement strand
TTGACCTAAAAACACGCGCACTCACCCTGCATGTCGATGATGCTGAGATAGAGAGACGGCTTAAAGCATTCACACCACCTGCAACACGTCTGTCTGGTGGTTATTTGAAACGCTACGCCGCACGTGTTGGTCAGGCAGACAAAGGGGCGGTTTTGGATTGATTTTCAGTTTTTTGGTAAAGACAGAGTAAGTTCTCAATAAGTTCGGACACCGTGGGATTCAGCTGTTTCTCTCCGGCGCTCTCTAAACCAGTCGTCGTAGCGTGGCTGATATTTGGGCTTCCGGCTCGTAGGGCCTCCAGCTCGGAGAGGTTTTACCGAAAGCATGGAGAAGCCAATAAGGGTCATTAGGAGAAAACCCCAAATATCAGCCACTGCGAAAGTGAGAAGTAAATCCCATTTGAGAGAGCGCCTTCAAGAAACACCCGAACCCCACTCCAGATGGCCTATTATTTTTCCCGGACTTATTGAGAAGTTACAAGACGAATTGCTCAACTGAGGGTTGTCTTTTGGAACAAACAAAAATGGGAGGTTACAATGAAGATCACACAAGTCGAAGCAATTGAAGTGCGATTACCCGAATCGGAGATAGAGACAAAGGCTTCTGCCGCACAGGATGCATTGATTCTCAAGATACACACCGACGCAGGCATTGTTGGGATCGGCGAAGTGGACTCATCCGCGCGGGTGGCAAAGGCAGTCATCGAGGCCCCAATGAGCCACAGTGTCGCCTCCGGGCTGGGCCGGCTTTTGATAGGGATGAACCCCCTGGATATTGAAGTCATAAACGAAAAACTGTATCAATCAAGTTTCTACTATGGACGGCGTGCCGTGGTCGCCCACGCCATAGGCGGGATTGACCTCGCTCTCTGGGATATTGCCGGCAAGTATTATAAACAACCGGTCTACCAGCTGCTGGGGGGCGCATTTTCCAAACGGATTCGGGCCTATGCCAGCGATCTTTTTGGGCGTGACGGAAATGAAACCCGGGAAAAAGGCAAGAAATGGGTTGACCAGGGTTTTACGGCAGTCAAATTTGGCTGGGCGCCTATGGGGCAAAGTGAAAAGATGGATCTGGAATTGGTGGAAGGCGCAAGACTGGGTGTCGGCGAGGGGAACGATGTCCTTATTGATGCAGGCTGCTGCTGGGACACCAAGACGGCCAAGATCCGTGCCAGACAATTCGAGCCATATCAGATTCTGTGGCTGGAAGAGCCGCTCCAGCAGGACAACCTGGATGGCTACAAAGAACTGAGTCTTACGTCAAACATTCCGATTGCGGCCGGAGAAGGGGAAGCCGGTGTGTATGCCTGGCGGGATTTGATAGAACGCGGCCATATCGATATTGCGCAGATTGATCTGGCAAGAAACGGTTTTACCGCGTCAAGGAGGATCGCTGATATGGCCGAGATCCGTGGTCTGCGGGTGGTCAATCACTTTTACTCCACCCCAATAAACATGGTGGCGGGTCTTCACTGGCTGGTCTCCCGCAAGAGTGCCTTTATCTTTGAATATTGCGTGGAAGAAACCGCCATAAGAACCCAATTGACCACGCCTGAAATCAAGGCAGTGGATGGCTACATCACGGTGCCTGAAGAACCGGGTCTTGGAGTTGGACTTGACGAAGATGCCATCGACCGTTACCGCGTTGGATAACAAAAAACGGGGTGCTGACGTCTGTCAGCACCCCGTTTAAAGCACAAAGGTCGATTTAATGACCAAAAAAGACTCCTGGCAGCCACAGGGCCGTTCCCGGCCAAAAGAGGATGATGGCAAGCCCTACACATTGAAGGATCATAAACTCTATCATCCCATGGTAGATCTTCCCCAGCGGCCAGTCCGGGGCCACCCCTTTTAGATAATAGGCGGCCATGGCCACGGGGGGCGAAAGAAAGGCGGTCTGTAGATTTACGGCCACCAGCGTGGCGTACCACACCAGATCAAATCCCATTTCCTGGACCACCGGAAAAAAGATGGGGACAAATATAAGGATGATGGCCGGCCATTCAAGGGGCCAACCCAGAATAAAAATCACCGCCATGAGCAAGAGAAGCATACCAAACGGGGGGAGACTAAAAGAAAGCAATGTGTCGGTGATCAGACCTGCCGTCCCCAATCTGGCAAAAACCGCTCCATAGATGTTGGAGGCAACCGCCAGAAACAGGATCATACTGGACGTCTGGAGGGACTTGAGCCCCGTCATCTTGAGATTCTTCCAGTTTAGTTTCCCATACAACAACGAAAGTAAAATCGATCCGGTAGCTGCCATGGCAGCCCCTTCGGTGGGTGTTGCCAGACCGGCTATGATGCTGCCCAGGGAGGCAAAGATAACAAACCCCAAGGGCACAATGCCCGAAACAAATTCCCGGACGATTTGCATCATGGAGGTTGGTCGATCCTCTTCAGCCATCCGGGGACCGAGATCGTGATTTATATAACACCGGGCCAGTGTATAGCCGACAAAAAGGCTCGACAGGATGACACCGGGGATAATCGCTGCCAAAAAGAGCTTGACCACAGAGACACCCAGCACCGGCCCCAAGAGCACCAGCATCACGCTGGGCGGGATCAGGATACCCAGACACCCCCCTGCGGTGATGACACCGGCTGAAAGGGCCACATCGTATTTGGCCTTCATCATGGCCGGCGCTGCCAGGAGCCCGATCACCGTGACCGAGGCACCGATAATACCGGTGGCCGTGGCAAAGACAGTGGCCGTCAGAAGCACACCAAGGTACAAAGAGCCCCTTACACGTGCAAAAATAAACTGGAATGACTTGAACAGGCGCGACATCAGACCCGCCTGTTCAAGCATATGCCCCATAAAAACAAACAGCGGCACAGCCGCCAGCACCTCCTCTTTCATCAACCCGATGGTCTGAAAATACATAAGGTAAAAGACGCTGGGGCCGACGCCGATGTAGCCAAAGACGATGGCCAGGATGATAAGCGTAAACGCAATGGGGAATCCCACAAATATGCCTGTGAGAAGCCCTCCCAATAAGACAAGACCCAGTATTTCTGTACTCATAACCACTTCCCTCTAAGGCCTGCATATGCGCTTTTTAGGAGCTCGGAGACACCCTGGATCAGGAGCAACATCGCGGCAACAGGCACAACTGCTTTAAACGGAAACAATAGAGGCTGCCAGGGACTTTGCTCCGAAAGCTCCATAATGCTTAAGGAATGAAGGGCCTCAACCCATCCGGCTGCAAAAAAGTAGATCATCCCCGGGAAAAAGAAAAAAAGGTAAAGCGTGAAATCCACCCGTCCCTGCCACCTGACAGAGAACATATCATAGAGGAGGTCGGTACGGATGTGCCCCCCGTTCTTAAGGCAATAGCACGCCCCCAGCATAAAGTGGGACCCGTAGACCATATATGCGAACTCGTAGGCCCAGATGGTAGGAGCGTTGAATAGATAGCGGGCGAAGACCTCATAGGTCAACCCGCCGATCAATGGAAAGATGAGCAGCATAAAGACCCTTCCCGACCATTCACCGATGTAGGTGTCTATAAACCGTGTGATTTTCAGCAGTGCCTTGGGAGGCTCTAACTCCCTGGATGGTTCACCCATTTTGCAAACTCCAATCTATTGTCTACGAAAAGGGGGGCTGGCCATGTGGCCAGCCCTCTTTTCTGAATCCGCCCGGTTCGGGCAGTCCTTATTTTGCAGGGCCCCAGTAATATTCGCCTGCGAACTCATATTTAGGGAACATAAACATCCGTGCTGGAACCACAAGCCCGGCATAGTCTTTCTGTGATTTAAACACCTTTTTGAAAAACGGATTCTTGGCCGCTTCCTCTGCAGCGATTTCGTCCCAGTTTTTTAAGAAGGTATAGAGGATATCGTCCGGGGTTCTCCGAACTTTGACGCCGTGCTTCTCTACGAGATCCCTCAGACCCTCAGCATTCATTTTGACAAACCAGGACTGCCACAGGATGAAGGTAGAAATGCTCGCATACCGGAGAATAGCTTGCATATCTTCTGGAAGCTTGTCCCATACACCCTTATTGAAAATGACTTCCGCCACAGTCACATTTTCATGCATCCCGGGGAGGTAATAGTTTTTCCAAACATCTTGAAAACCCAGCTTCAGGTCTTCCCCCGGGGTTACCCACTCAGCAGCGTCGATGACACCCCGCTCGGCCGCCGGCAGGATCTCCCCACCAGGAATGTTCACGGTATTCACACCGGCCCTTGTAAAAATAATCCCGGCCAGACCGCCAACACGCATCTTTAGACCCTTCATGTCTGCAAAACTATTGATGGGATTTTTAAACCAGCCAAACGCCTGCGGTCCGGCAGGCATGACAGGATAGACCACCACATTCATTTTCAGTATTTTCTGGTAGAACTCGGTATACAATTTGAGTCCCCCGCCTTCATACATCCACCCGAGATAGTCGGTAAAGTCCATCCCAAAGGTTCCGCCCGGTCCACCGGTAAAGAGGGCAGCGGTCTTGTCTTTACCAAACCAGTAAGAGGCCCAGGAATGCCCTCCGTCGATGACGCCCCTTGAAACGGCATCAAGGATCTCAAAGGCCGGGACGATTGCCCCTGCCGGCAGGGTCTTGATAATAAGCCTTCCACCGGTCATCTCTTTTACCTGTTTGGCATACATCAAGAAGTTGTCATACAGGCTTGATCCCGCTGGCCAGCAGGCCTCCATTGTCAGCGT
>JAUVRS010000252.1 GCA_030597505.1 Desulfobacteraceae bacterium | reverse complement strand
TTGAGGTAATGGTGGAACTGGTCCTCAAATATAACGGAACCATAAATGAGATCATCGGTGACGCATTGTTGGTTATTTTTGGCGCGCCACAAGAGATGTCAGACCGAGCCCAACGTGCGATTGCCTGCGCTATAGAAATGCAGAATGCCATGTCCACGGTGAATGAACAGAACTGTGCACATGGCTTACCCGAGTTAGAAATGGGAATTGGTCTCAATGAGACAGAGGTGATTGTAGGTAATATCGGTACTAGCAAAAGAAGCAAGTATGCTGTAGTGGGGAGTGGCGTAAACATGACCAGCCGGATTGAGTCCTATACCGTGGGTGGACAGATCCTTATTTCCGACTCTGTATATAAGAAGGCGAGTGATATTTTGCGTGTTGACGGTCAGCGAGAAGTACTTCCAAAGGGAGCTGAAGCCCCCCTAAAGATTTACGAAGTTGGTGGCATTGCCGGACGCTACAACCTTGTGCTGGAGGGGAAAGACCCAGCCATGGTAAATCTCGCTCAAAAAATTCCGGTTCACTACACGGTGCTTGAAGGCAAACATGTCGGGAAAAAAGGACCCACGGGAATTATAGCTCAGCTTTCCGAAAAACGCGCAGTAATTGGCTTGGATGAAATGCTCGAACCTTTGACAAATCTAAAGATGAATTTGGCGGAAGTGGCTCACAAACTGAGTGTTAAAGATTTTTATGGAAAGGTGGTTGAGCATTCAGGTAGGAAAAAGCCGATCCATGTTATTCGGTTTACATCTGTGCCCCCCGAGGTCGACGCATATTTTCAGGCACACATTCAATATTCTACAAAGAAATCCAATGAATGACTGTAACCGACTATTTGAAGGAAAAAGAGGTTGATAAAAAGGAACCAGGTGCATATACTCGTGTGCCTCTGAGGCATGTATCAGCTCCTTTGGGAGACTAACAGAATTGCCCCGGATCAGCGGTATTGATTTCTTTTTAGGACAGGGTCACAGGGTAGTCGCAGAGGAACTGAATAGATAAAAAAAAGGAGTTACATATGGATTTCGAATTGACAGAAGAATTAAGGATGTTGGAGGACATGGCATATAAGTTTGCCCAGAACGAGTTGGCCCCGCTCTCGCATGAGTGCGATCGGGAAGAAAAATACACGCCGGAAGTAGTAAAAAAAGCCGCAGAAAACGGATTGGTGGGGGCGTGGATCCCAGAGGAATATGGTGGGGCAGAAGCCGGCAGTTTGGGGCTGGCAGTGATAACGGAGCAGCTTTCAAGGGTCGATATGGGCATCGGATTAAATGTGGTTGCGGCCTCGTTTGGTTCGGAGGCCATTTATTTGTATGGGACCGAAGAACAGAAAAAGAAGTATCTGCCGCCGGTTTGCAGGGGTGAGATGGTGAGCGCCGGGGCGTATACCGAACCCGATGCGGGAACGGACGTGGCCGGGTACCGAACCCGCGCCGTCAAGGATGGCGACGATTACGTCATCAACGGAAACAAGATGTTTATAACCAATGGGACGGTTTGCGACTTTATGATTGTGCAATGTATAACCTCCCCCGAGGAAAAACCGCACAACAGCTTTAGCATGATTATTGTGCCAAGCGATACACAGGGAGTCACAAGTACCAAGATCACCGGAAAAATGGGTGTCCGGTCCAGTGACACGGCGGAGATCAGCTTTGAGGACGTGCGGGTTCCCCAGGAGAACCTGGTGGGCGAAGAGGGGAGAGGTTTTTACCAGCTGATGCATTTTTTTGACACCACACGGCCAATGGTAGCGGCCCAGGGGCTTGGGCTTTCCCAGGCCTGTTTGGATGCGAGCATCAAGTACTCAAAAGAGAGGAGCGTCTTTGGTGCTCCCCTTGGCAATTTTCAGCTGACTCAGGCCAAACTAACCGAGATGGCCATCAAAATAGAGGCCCTTAGGGGGCTTGTGTATAAGGCGGCATGGCTGATCGACGAGGGACGTCCCGATTACACCCTGGCAGCCATGGCCAAATACCTGTCAGGCGAGACCGCTGTTTTTTGTGCCAATGCAGCGCTTGAAATCCACGGGGGGTACGGGTATATCGAGGAATATGATGTTCAAAGATACTACCGCGATGCCAAGATCCTGGAGCTTTATGAAGGGACAAAGGAAGCGGAGATCATGACCATAGGGAGGTTTCTCTTATCCAAATAGGCATTGGAGGTAAACACGACTTGAACCGCTTGGTTTTAGTCCCAAAAGGCACATTTATCCCTGGAGCAAGTTGATAGCCAGAAAAAGGAGTCCCATTTGGGATAATCCTTGCAGTCCCAGTTATCCCCCGTCACCATCTCCCCTGATTTTTTCCAGCTGTTCAGTGTACCAATCTACCTGACGGCAAACACCTCTGATGATTCGGACATCTCTTGCCCGCAACGGAAGCCTTGACAAAAACCGTCTGATGTTGAGCATCCAGTGCTCCGGGTTCTGGGGGTTGATAAATCCTATTTTGGTCAACACATCCTTCAGGTGGTCATACATCCCCTCCAGTTCGAAGCTGTTGGCCAGCCTTGGCAGTGTTCCGGGACTCTCTATTGCCGATGCCTGAAAGATCTCATAGCAAAAGAGCATCACAGCCTGGGCAAGGTTCAGGGAGGAGAAACGTGCCGTGGGTATCGTGGCGATTGTGTGGCAATGGGAGAGGTCCCCGTTGGAAAGGCCTCGGTCTTCGGGGCCAAAAACGATCGCTACCCGATTTTTTTGAGAGACGGAAATGAGATCTTGTGCCAACGCGCGGGGCTTGGTCATTGCCGGGCGGGCCGAACCGAGCCGTGTGGTGGTTCCTATCACGTACAGAAAAGCTTCCAGGGCTGCTCTCAGGTCGGTGTAAAATACGATCCCCTCGATCAGATCTATGGAACTTCCGGTGGCTGTCTTTTTCACACGGGAAAGATCGTAGTTCTCGGGATTTACCAGGGAGAGGCAGGTGAGTCCCATATTGTCCATGGCGCGAACCACTGAACCGATGTTTTCGGGGATTTGGGGTTGCACGAGAACGATACTGATGTATTCAAGTCTTATCTTGTGTTTCATTTTGTAAAATTTTCAGGATATCTGCCATTAGCTCATCGCTGTCAAAGGAAAAGATTACGGTGCCGGCGTCAATCTCAAAACTCAAAAGGCGGCAATCATATTCCCGGGCCACCTCTTCCAGCATTTCCTTAAATTGGGACGCCTCGGGACGCTCCAGGCTATCCACCTCTTCTGAAAAGAGGTCAATTTCTACGAAACCGTGGGATTGAACCATATGTTAATACCTCCAGGAGAAAAAGAACCGTGCCGAGCCCCACGATACCTGCCCCCAGGAAAAAGACGGTTTCGAAAGAGGTGAAATCAAGGAGTACCCCCGCAAGCATCGGGCCTGCGAGCATGCCAAGGCTGTGTCCCAGGGCCAGAAGACCCATGAGGGAGCCCATGGCATTGGTTCTTCGACCTTCTATCACTCCAAGCGCCATTATGGCCGGAGACGATACCCCCCCTGCCACCCCGAGCAAACCGTTTGCAAGGACCAGTTCCCCAAAAGAATCGGCCCTGTTCAGGTACAAAACGGATATGACGCCAAGAATTCCTCCGACTACTATCAGGGCTCTCTTGCTGAATTTGTCAGCCAGGTACCCCATTGGCAACTGGAAAAGCCCCGATACACATACACTGGTCATGATAACGACACCAATGGCGGTACTGGAAAGGGAAAGTTTTGTGTTTGCCTGCAAGGGTAGAAAGGCCCATATAATGCCGATGCAGGTCATGAAACAGGCCCTAAATGCAAAAAGGGCGAAAATCGAAGGGGTTTTTAACAACCGGGTATAAGAGAAAGTGTCTTTCGAGGCAAGAGATTTTTTCCTAAGCGGTCCCTTTTCTGGCGGCAGTAGTAATAAACAGAGGAAAAAGGCCAAAAGAGCCAGTGCTCCCATGCTCAAAAATGAAACCGTAATATTGAACAAATCATTCAGCACCCCTCCCACCAGGGGGCCCACGGTCAACCCGCCATACAGTGATATATTAAAAAGCCCCATTATACGCCCTTCTTTCTGAATAGGCGTTATCAACCCCACATAGGCCTGGGCTACCGGCAGGATCATGGCCGACGCGAACCCCTGCCCCAGCCTCAGCAGAATCAAAGCTCCCACTCCACTTGAGGCGGCATAGAGGAGAGAGAGGAAGAAATATATAAACAGCCCGGTTGTAAGGAGTGACTTCTTGCCCCTTTGGTCGGAGAGTTTTCCAAAATAGGGGACAAAGAGTGTTCTGGTCAGCGAAAAGGCACCAAAAATAAGGCCTATCTGGAAGGTTCCTGCTCCCAGTTCATGGGCATACACGGGTAAGAGTGGCACTACAAGCCCGGCTCCCATGGTTGCGGCAAAGACGGCAAGGAATAGCGTTACGAATATTTTTACGTTGGCTGTCATTTCTTGCGAGAAAAAGCAGTTCCTCTGGA